>NZ_LIRE01000238.1 GCF_001402795.1 Pseudanabaena sp. 'Roaring Creek' | reverse complement strand
AATTTGTCAGCTTAATCCGAACTGACGTTATTTATCTCTCTAAGTAGTGACCCTTTGCGATCGCTTATTCATATATTTTGTCAAATCGACAAAGGTATCTCGACGTAGATAGGGGTAGTCGCCGACCCAAAGTTTGTATTGTGGAATATAGGCATCCGAGGTTAAACGGCTAACCCGACCGAAACGGCGATCGTTAGAAAATAACAACAAATATACTGTTTGCTCTGGGCGAATCCTCTTGAGTTCCCGTTTCATCGGTAACCGTAGAGTTGTCACAAACTCCGTCTCATCACCAAGCTCGATATTTAGGAAACTTTCCGCATCATAGCTGACATCCATTCTTCCTCTCGAATCCACCTTTTCCTCGCGGGCAAGCACTTCCTGTGACACATACACATCTAGCACTTCCGCTTGCCAAAATCCGCAGTAGGCAAAGCGCCGCAATTTAGCGTTCCGAATGCTGGCTAAAGCCACAGGCTCTAACATCCAATACAGTCCCCCAAAAGCTGCACAAACAAACATCGCCACTGCCGCAAAACTATTCGGACTATTTTCATTAACGCGGTTATAGAGGATCGTAAAGACAATCACGCAGGCGATGGAAATCGCAATGCGACGAAATACGCTCTGACCGTCGCCCCAATAGTATTGATACTGCTCTGAGGTGGGAACAGCGGGTATTAGCTCATCAAAATTTTTGCGCTTGAGGGGAGTAATCATAATCTCTTATTAACTGGGCTACGGCTACGCCTAAACCATTATGAAACCAATTTTAAAGTTTTATGCCAAGTTAAGAAATGGCTACGCCATTTCTTAACTTGAAAACCCTTACTAGATTTAGTTTTTAATTCACAAAAGTGTTGTCACACTTTTGTGAATTGGTATTAAACCTCAAAATTGCTTTTAGCTAATAATGCCGATCCGTAAGCAGCCTCAGTTTCTAAAGGCTTCTGCATTGGCGTTTTTAAATAGCGATCGCGTATTTTTGTCCATGTTTGATTTTTAGCTCCTCCCCCTGCGGTGTAAATTTGCCGTAGTGGCGAAGCGCCTAATTCTTGTAAAAGACTGTAGCCCCTTGCCTCAATTCTTGCCATGCTTTCCAATAACCCATGTAAAAATTCTGCGGGATCTTGCGGTCTTGGTTCTAATCTGGGGATTAGATGCGGATCGTTAATGGGAAAGCGATCGCCGATCTTGGGTAGAGGATAATAATCTAAGGCGCTAGGAATGTGGGGATCGATGCGATCGCTAAGTTCGCTTAATTCTATATCTGTAAAAAACTGTTTCAAGACTGCTCCTCCCACATTAGAAGCTCCACCTACCAGCCATAAGCACCCACAGGCGGGATGCTCGAAGCGATGGCTATAAATTCCATAACTCAGATCATTAATCGGGCGATCACTTAATATTTTTAATACCATCGTTGATCCCAAAGAAGTAACCGCAGTACCCAATGTAGGTTTCGCCATACCGATGCAAGCTAGAAACCCAGCATTACTATCGGTCGTGCCCGCGCCGATCTCACAATCTTTGGGTAATCCCAGATGGGTAGCAACTTTTGCTTGAATTTTGGCGATCGTGGTACTTGGGGCAAATATTTCTGGCAAAATTACGGTTGGATGGGCTTTTGCCCATGCTCGCAACCAGTCAGGATAGGTCAAACTTAACGGTTCATAACCCAGCTTGAGCGCATTGTGATAATCACTTACTCCCAACCGATCATGCAGCAGATAACCCAACCAATCAGCCTGATGTAAGAAATAAAATCCTTCGGGTATTTGGCTCCAAGTTGGAGTTAGCGCAATTAATTTGCTAAAACTAGAAGTCGCACTTGCCACTGAATGGTGCAGTGGGGCAATATCAACTACTCGTTCTAAAATTGCCAGCTCGCAAGCATCGCTATAGATCATTGGTGGAGCGATGACTTTTCCCGCGAGATCGCAAATCAAAACCGTTGCCGAAGTCCCATCAATCACTATTTTTCTGATATTAACTCGGACGAACTCAGGCAAATTCGTAATTACTTCAAAAAGTGCGTTCCGCCATGTTTCGCAATTGCGGATGTCATAGTCTGAGCGGGTGAGCGCAACTATTTCGCCTTCCCGATCGATGGCGATCGCACGTACTCCCGAAGTTCCAAAATCAATACCTAAAAAATAATGCATGACTACTCCGTAAGCAGAAAGACATATACTCCTCTGTGCTAAAAAATAGTTACGAAGTAAGTGGGCTTAATTAAATATAAAGTCCTAAAACCTGCCGCGCACGCTACGCGTGCGCCACAGGTTTTAGATCTGGATTTTAATTATGCTCAGCTACTTATCGCGATCCTAAATGCCTTTTAAAAGCTTCCCTTCTAAGGGTGCCACTTCCATACTCAAGACTAAGATTTAGCCAGAGGAATATGTTTTTCCAAACAGGTTTTCAACATTTGTACATCAAATAAAACTGGTAAGAAATGAATGCTTTTTACTTCTTTAAAATAAAATAAAATGGGAAACGAGAACCAAAATACTTTCCAATTTTGCCACTCTTGATAGGGGAAAGTACGGAACTTTTCTTGCGATCGATAAACCTCTAAATCTGTCGCTGTAAATACTAACCGAATGGTAGCCACTTGATAGACTAAGAACAGTCCAAAAATGGCAACTAAACCCGCAGCAATCGGTTGAACCCAAATTAATGGGATTCCTGCCAATAGGAGTACGGTAGGTATTGCATAGTTTGGATTTAGTTCTGTATTCTGCGATGCAATCTTTGGATCGATGGAAGGATTTGAAGCGGTCATGATGATTTAAATAATTGATTTATATCTATAGATATACATTTAATTCTAAATCTATGGCTTCTTTATAGAAATGATAGGATAAATATTAATGCGCTAGTTATGTACTTGAGTTAATTGAATACTAACTCTCCCTCCATATTTATCCACCTCACACAATCTCTATATAAGCTTAGGAAATGTCTATGAACTTATCCTCAACAGCGAATGACTTGGCTTTACCTTTACCCGAAGCCACTAAAGACCCCAAAGTCTGGAGCCATCTCAAGCAAGCGATCGCGACAAGTTCGGGATTTGATAAATGGCAGCGATCTCGTAATGACGACTCCAAAGGCGATCCCAAAGATGTTGTCGTATTCCAAGAAAGCGTTCTTGACGATCTCGTGCGTAGCTACTTACGTGAGACACTAGAAACGTTAGCGTATTAATTGCGAGATTTTTCTTGTGAGCGAAACATTAGAAACTCAGTTTGCCACCTTAAGAGAGCAACTAGCTGCGGATGACATGGGTACTCGAATGAAAGCCCTCCATGCTAGTCGCTCTCTCCCCATTTCTGAACGATTTACTTTACTCCTAATTGCCGCGAATGACTCCTATGCCCGTATTCGTTACGATGCCATTAGCCAAATTGGTTCCGTAGGTCATGTCGACTTACAAAAATCCCTAGAAGTTTTAAGCGATCGCCTAAACATCGATCCTGAAATTGACGTTCGTGCGGCAGCAGCAGCTTCGCTTGGTTCTCTGCAACTTACCCAAGCCTTCGACTTACTTAAAACCGCCTACGAGTCTACTAATGACTGGATGTTTCAATTTAGTATTGTGGCAGCGATCGGGGAACTTGGCGATCCTCAAGGATTCGATCTCCTCGCCGAAGCCTTACAAAGTCCTAATGAACTTGTGAAGATTGCTGCGATCGGTTCCCTAGGAGATCTGGGGGATCTCAATGCAGTTCCCCTTTTAATCCCCCTTACAGACGATCCCGATTGGCAAATACGCCATCGTATTTCCCAATCCCTTGCCCAAATTGGAGGCGATGAAGCTAAAGCTGGACTAGAGAAACTAGCCAAAGACCCAATGCCACAAGTTGCCGAATCAACTCAAGCCTTAATAGCTCTTCTTTAAGACAAATAATGCTTTAGTTTTTACCCCAACAATAGCAACCTAAGGATAGACATACTAAACCAAGAAATAGAGGTGCGGAGCTTAGCTCCGCACCTCTATTTCTTGACAGGGAAGGGCGTAGCTATTTAATGATTTTTATGGGAATCAATATAAGCTTTCAAAATTTTGAGTTGATCGGGAGTTAATACCGCATTTTGTGCAGCAGTCTCTTCTTTCTTAATAGCAAGAACTTGGTCATGCTGCTCGTCGGTTAAACGTACAGTGCTCAGAGCGTGGCGGAAGGATTCCCCCTTTTTGCTTAAAGCCGTATTGAGCTGTTTTAACTGATCGGCAGTCAGCAATTTTTTAACCTTGTCATGAGCGTCAGATTCAATTTTTTTGATCTTGACTTTTTGCTCGGATGTCAGATGCAAGTCTAATCTCTGTTCGCTTTTGGCGATGAGAACGTTGGATTGAGCAAATACAGGAATCGCTAGACTCCCACTTAAGGACAGCGCTAAAGCCGCTACAGGAAGTAGTTTAGTCAGAATTAGGTTCATATTTCAGTACTGTGATTGATCGAGATAATGGTCTAACAATTGCCGCATCGGATTTATTCCCCTTTTTCCCATAAGTAAATCCACAATTATGAATGGCTACGAGAATCCAATGCTAAAAAATTAAATTTTGTAGTGGGAATCGACCATGTAAATGGCTGTGATTTCAGCCCAGCAGCCTAGTAACGTAACTCATATTCATAATTGCCGTTACTATCCACAACAATCTTATTGCCATCACTATCAGCAATAGCAACAGCAGAATTGCCAAATTCATCAACACAAACCGATGCCGCAACATTGCCATCACTTGAAATAGCACAGTCAACTGCTTGTGCTTTGACTGGGCTAGCAAATACCATCAAACCTAAAACTGATGAAGCCATAAACGAACTAATGCACAAGAAATGCTTAACCATAAATATAATCCAGTTCAACTTTTAACGGTTTTGACCGTAAATGCGACAGACTAAAACCTACTTACAGAATTTAGTCTTTCTAAATTAAAAGTACCCAGTTTTTGAATATTAATCTACAGAATAAGGTAGAAAATTAAGCAAAAAATTAAGCAAAATTTTAAAGCCTTATATAGAAATCAATCTATGATTTAACCCACAAGATTAATAGCCCTATTTATATAGCAATGCAAGGTTTACTTAGGACGTAAAATCCCAGAAGAGAATGGTAGCGCTTCGCGCTACCATTCTCTTCTGGGATTTTAATTTTGTCTTAATATTTGTCAGCTTAACCCCAACTGACGTTATATAGCTGTCGCCAAATTTACTAGGACATAAAACCCAAGAATTAATTGGCGGCGCGAAGCGCCGCCAATTAATTCTTGGGTTTTGATTTGTCCTAATTCAAGTGACTGTAGCTATAAATAAAAAGAGGAGACATTACAGGTCTCCTCTTTTTAGGCAGTTTTACGTTAACTAAATATTATTAGATAAGCAAAAACTATTAGGTTTGTTTTGTTCTAGCAAATAATTTTTTAGAACGAGAAGGTGGTACGGATTACACCAACGGTTGCAGTTCCGTTAGCACTATCGCTACCTTGGTTGAATACAAAGAATACACCAGGGGTGATGCTGATATTCTTAGAAACGCGGAAACGATAGAAGGCTTCCAGTTGGTAAGGAGTGCTAGCACTACCTTGAGCAGATCCAGTTACGCTGGTTCTGAGCAAAGGCTGACCGAAGGACAGAGCAGCAAGGTCGCCTTCACTAAAGATGTCTTTCAAGGAAAGCGAAGCTAACCAGCTAGTAAATGTAGTACCAGCAGTGGTTGTACCCGTGGAGTTAGCAAAGGTGTAAGCGCCCCAAGTGTTAAATGTGAACTTCTTGGTGATATCCCAAATCAAGCTACCTGCAACGGTATCTGTGTTGATTCCACTTACGCCAGGAGCACTTACTCCACCTAGAGAGTCAGCGTTTAGACCAGAGCTGAGGGTGTTACCAACGGTATATGCACGAGCATAACCAATACCGAGAGTAAGTGCATCAGAAGGTTTTGCTACCAACTGAGCAACAACCTTTGTGTCTCCACCAGATATACCACCTTGACCAGAAGCAGCCGCAGCGTTAGAAGCGCTGTAAGCTACTTGGAAACTAGCACTCTTGCTAAAGTTCCAGTCAAAACCAGCTACTGCTAGCCCTGAAGCACCACCACTAGAAGCAATGCGGATCAATGGATTGAAACGACCGAAACGAGAAATAGTTCCTTGGCTATCACTCTCAAGAGGATTAAGAGGATTGATGATATCTTCTACAGCACCGATTGGGGCAATGTAAGCGGTGAATTGATCGCCAACGGGGAACTTGTAGTACAAGCGATTGATTTCAAAGTTATTAGCAGAGCTGCCTGTAAATCCAAATCCATCAAAGGATAGGCGAGTACTGTTACTACCAGCCAATGCGTTGTAGCTGCCAGTGTTGCTAGCTTGCAAACGGGTTCTTAATAAATCCTTGCCAGTGAAGCTGGTGTCTAGATTGAGACGAACGCGGTAGCTGAAAGTTGTGTTTGTGCTGCTAACGCCAGTTGTAGAAACGCCGTCGGTTCCAGCGGCAAGACCGAAGATTGCTTCTCCACGTAGTTTGGTGGTGGTGGAGAATTGCTGAGCTTCGAGCTTAGCGGTTTTTGCATCGAGAGCATCTACACGACCGCGAAGAGTTGCAAGTTCAGCAGCAAATTCTTCTTGAAGCTTTTGAAGGGTGGCGAGATCTTGCTTGCTAACCTTGTCAGCCAAACCTGCGGAGATGATTTCGTTAATCTTGTCCAAGCAAGCATTCAAACCAGCAGCAAATTCATAACGGCTAGTTGCTTGTTTGCCACGGAATGTGCGATCAGGGTAACCAGCGATACAACCGTAGCGCTCTACCAAAGATTGCAGTGCGGTGAAGGCCCAATCGGTAGGGCGAACATCGCTAAGTTGAGATACTGAAGTAACATTTTGAGCGATCGCATTAGGACGTGCCAAGCTATCGGTACTTACTGAGCGGATTACTTCAGAGTTTTGAGAAGCTTGAGCATTAGCTCCACCACTGATGAGGGCGGATGCAGCAACAGCGGCAGATATGACTACGCTGTAATTTTTCTTGGAAAACTTAGACATTTAGATTACCGTTCCTCACAAAATAACAGTCTTAACACCTGTCTTGATTTAATGTAGCAATAATAGCAACAAAAAGTTAAGTGTTAGTCGATACATTGTTCATGTATTTACAATTTAACCTTACCTTGATTATGTTTTTTTGCGATCGCCAATAATCGCAAATAACTGTAATGAATACCAAAATAAATAGAAAAAACTGATTCCTAAAAAAGACGGGGATATGACAATTTCGGGAATCGATGGCGGCAAGATTATTATATTTGATCGAGCTAAGCGGAAGCCCTATTTTTCGCAAATGATTTCGATTTCGGACTGCAATATAGCAATGACCTCGATCTCTTGACAATCCCTAATAGTTTACCTTGGCAATTTTCACCTTGGCAATTTTTATGAGATTGCTTTTACGAGATCGCTCGATACCGACTTCCATGAGACTTCCATGAGACTTCCATGAGATCTCTTATCGGTAGTTACGATTTCTAAAGTAAAAAAATAATTAATATCCAAAATATTTGCTGGAGCAATTGGGCTAAAATATAAATAGCAGGGGAACACTATACAAGCTAACTTTGCAAATCCGTAAGCCGTCTAAGCCCTGTAATCATGGCAGAAGAGAGCTAAAACCCTACCGAAATCGTTGAAATTTCTTTGGGAATGCATCATAAGAATTGGGCAACCAAAAAATATGCGTTTCGATCCATATTTTTCGCTATCCCATTTTTCTTGTCCTGTAATGATATCGCAGCGCTATCTGGATCGCCTCTAAAAAGATAAATCAACCTCTTTGGTTTCGTTTTGATAAGTCGAACCTATAGAAGTTGTTTTCCGTGATAATCATCGAAACTTTAGCTTTCGTTGGTTTGTGATATTGATTGCTCTTTGGCTCTCCCTACTGTGGCTTATGTTCGTAGGTTGCTATTTTGTTACCCCCCTCGTTCGATTTAATTTGCTCACCTTAAACAATCGCTTGATCTTCGCCTCATGGAATTCTCGATTAATCAACTGTTAGACAATTTCTCTGATGACAAACTAGTTACACCCAAAGCGATTGAAAAAAAACTTGGGATTGGTGATGACAGCAAAAGCGTGCGTCGACTCCAAGTTGCTCTTGATGCTCTCGAAAAAATTGGTGTCCTTGAAAAAGACAAGGGGCGATACCGACGCATTCACGAAGAGGGTTTGGTTGAAGGTCGTTTACGTTGTTCTAGTAAAGGCTTTTGCTTTGCAATTCAAGATGTTGAGGGTGCTGAAGATATCTATGTTAGAGAAAGTCGTCTGAGCAACGCTTGGAATGGCGATCGCGTTTTGGTGAGGGTCACTAAGGATGGAGTGCGACGGCGATCGCCTGAGGGTGAAGTCCGCTTGATCCTCGAACGCTCAAATCCTACTTTACTCTCAACCGTAAAGTTTACTGACGATAGTTATCGAGCCTTACCCCTTGATGATCGACTGCTGTTTGAAGTGGAATTAGTCCCAGACGAAGAAACGCCCGATCTGAGTGTAGCGGTGGGAAAACTGGTTCATCTGGAAATGGTGCGGTTTTCGTTAGGCAATCATTTGCCTTTGGGGCGGATTTTGCAAATCTTGGGCGATGATGCAGAATCAACTAACGATATCGATCTGGTCTGCTGCAAACATAATTTACCCCGCAGGTTTAGTGCGAAAGCTTTGACCGCCGCAGCGAGTTTGCCTAGGGGGGTTAGAAAGGCAGATCTCAAGCATCGTCTTGACCTGCGCAAAACCCTAACAGTGAGAATTGGTAATGCTGCTGCGATCTCGATCGCTGAAGTGGAAACGGGCTGGGAATTAGGCGTGCATATTCCCGATGTCGCAACCTACGTTGCCTCAGGTTCGCCGTTGGATTTAGAAGCACAGAAGCGGTTGCGCTCATTTTTCCTTGGAGACACGGTCTTGCCGATGTTGCCTGAAATGAATGTATTTAATCAACCTGAATATCTAACGATGTCGGTGTTGATTAAGTTAGATCGCGATGGCAATATGCTTTCCTTTGAGATCCAGCCTTCCGCCGTACTGGTGCGGGCTAACTTGAGCTATCAAAGAGCGCAGCAGATTCTTGATGGGAAGGTAGCCGTTGATGAAGATGCCCCCAGTCAAGAGATTGATACTGAGGTAGAAGAACTGGTGCATTTGATTGCTAAGGTGGGAACGTTACTGCAAAATCAGTCCAATGCGATCAGACTAGTTTTGCCACAAATTCCCTCTCAAGAAGCGGATGAGGGAGTCAGGGGTCTAACGGTGATTCCTTTGACTTTACAGATTTCGGGCTCGGTAATGGAGGTAATGATCCTTGCAAATAAAGCGATCGCCTCCCACCTACATTCCCTTGCTGTTCCTTCAATCTATCTGCACCAAATCCCCCCCGATCAAGGCAAGGTCGATGATTGGACCAAACTCTTGGAGAGCATCGGGATTGCCTCAAAGTTGGAAAATCCCGAACAGCTCCAAATTGCCGATCTGCATCGGATTTTGGGACAGGTAAACCAGCTCGAACAGGAAGCAACTCGCGACATTCTCAAATATTTGTTGCTGTCGATGTTTAAGACCAATGAGTATGTGCTTACGCCTGCCATGCATTTTGGTCTGGGCTTAATCGACCAACCCTACATGCATGGTGTGTTTCCTCAAAACCACTATGGCGATCTACTGATTCAACGCATTTTACATACCGTGTTTGAAGAAGGGCGAGATCGTCGTAGCATCAGGATTAAGGATGGGGTGAACTTGCGTAGTTCTAGCTCCCACGGTCAAGTCAATTGGAGTGTGCTGCCTCCTGAAACCGAACGCCAATTAATTGAAGACTTGGAAGCAGTCGTACCGAAACTCAATCAAGCTGACGCTCTATATCATCGTTCGATCGCTGATCTCGATGGATTGCGTAAGGCGGAGTTTATGCGATCGCACACGGGTGGCAACTTCTTCGGCATTATTACCAGCGTCCAGTCCTATGGCTTCTTTGTGGAGATCGAATCGCTATTGGTGGAAGGGCTAGTGCATGTCAGTTCTCTTAAGGATGATTGGTATGAGTTCCCCTTGATCAATGGTAAAGGTCGTGCGAGGGCTTCGACTTTGCTAGTCGGTCGTCGCAGTGGTCGCCAATATTGTCTGGGCGATCGCGTAGAGGTGCAGGTCAAGGGCGTAGATTACTATCGCCAGCAAATTGACTTAGTTGCGGTAGTAAATTCTGAAGGTGATCGCGATCCATCCAATACCACTGAAGCTAACTCAGAATCAGCTTTAGCAGAATTTTCTGAGGCAAACGACGATTCTGAAACTTTAGAATGATTAAATAGCTATTGACTGGAGTTATGCCTCGGTCAATAGCTATTTAATTAACCTTAATTAATCGCTCGTTTTAATTGCTTGTTTTAATTGCTTGTTTTAATTGCTTATTTTAATTGCTTGTTTTAATCGGGCATTGACGCTAGTTTTATATCCTACTCTCCGCGAGTTCTCCACCATGTCGCTTTCCCGCCTATTGGTGACCGTATTAAACCGTCTTCAGCCATCTGCGGAGACGGTTATGCTTATTTCAGCGATCGCCGTTGGCGTAATCAGTGGGACTGGGGTAACCCTATTTCGCAAGCTGATTTTAATCGCCCAAGAATTTTATTGGCATGAACTAGCCTTAGCTTTTATTGCGAAGTGGCATTGGGCAATTGTTTTCATCCCGATGATAGGGGCATTAGTAGTTAGCATTTTGCGCTTCAAGTTAGATCGCGATGAATCTAGTACTTCTAGCCGAGAATTAGCATTATCCTACTCACAGGTTCCGCTAAAAACGGTAGCAGCAGCGCTTTCTCTCGGGGCAGGAGCTTCGCTGGGACCTGAGGGGCCGAGTGTGGAGCTAGGCAGCAATATTGGCTCTTTGCTCGGTCAAATGATGCAATTTTCTAGCGAAAGGATTAGGTTACTGATCGGTGCGGGGGGCGCTGCGGGTTTGGCGGCTGGGTTTAACGCACCGATCGCAGGTGTATTTTTTGCCCTAGAGGTATTACTCCGCGATTCCTATCGCACCAGTAAATCCAGCCCGAACTCTGATGTTAGTGTTGTGGTTATTGCTTCGGTAATTTCGGCATTGGTTTCCCAGATCAGTCTGGGGGAAAGACCCGCTTTTAGTTTGCCTGTCTATGAAGTACGCAGCTATTGGGAGTTACCGCTCTATCTTGGCTTGGGGGTACTAGCCAGTGCTGTGGCGTTAATGTTTACCCGTGCGATCAAGCAGGCTAAAAAGTTTTTTGCAGGGCAATGGAAGATCGCTCCCTTTATGCAAAAGCTGCCGATGCCTATCAAACTCTTAATTGGGGGCTTATGTGTCGGTATTGTTGCCTTGACCTTTCCTGAGGCGATCGGTATTGGGTATGAGACAGTGGAATCAATCCTGCAAGATACCCCCTTCACCATTCCTCTACTGGCGATACTGCTGGGGATCAAACTCGTACTAACGGCAATCAGCTCTGCTAGTGGTTTCGTCGGTGGCATATTTGCGCCTTCTATCTTCCTAGGAGCCGTATTGGGCAGTTTGTATGGACAGGCGATCGCTAGCTTTTTACCTGCATCGATTCCGATCGCGGCTTCTCCTGCCTATGCTCTAGTCGGTATGGCAGCGGTCTTGGCAGGAACGGTTCGCGCTCCTCTGACATCCGTATTACTACTATTTGAAATGACCCGCGACTATCGCATCGTCTTGCCGCTCATGGCAGCAGTGGGACTCTGTGCTTGGGTACTTGATCAACTCGATACATCTAAAGCCGATCGGATGATGATGCAATGGTCTGACCTGCCCGCCGATATTGAGGTTCTGGAAAAAATTAAAATTGCCGAGGTAATGACCCTTAATCCCGCATCGGTTAAATATTCGATGCCGTTACTACAAGCCGCCCAATTTATTACTAGTGGCTATCACCATAGCGCCTTAGTTCTTGATGACATTAACCATTTACAAGGTATCCTTACCACTCAAGATATCAAACGGCTTTTATCTAACACTGTGGTCGATCGCCCCCTTGAAGAAATGACCGTACAGAATATTTGTACTAAAGAAGTGCTCTATACCTTTGCCGATGAATCGCTTGCCGAAGCATTGAAACGTATGGCAACTAGAGATCTGCGACAGATGCCCGTAGTCGATCGCCACCAACCTAAGCGCGTAATTGGTATGGTCGATCGTTTAGCAATTACGACAGCCTATAATACTGCTCTAACAAAACGAGCGATCGCTGCTAGAATTACAGCGACTAAGCCAACCGTAACTATTGCAGCCGTTCACAGTAATACTGTAAATAATGGATCTAGCAATGGATCTAGTAATGGATCTAGCAATAATGCTAATGACAAGAGCAATGATAAAGACAATAATCTAAATGCAAACAATGTAAATAATGTAAATAATTTAAACAATGCTCTAAGTAATAGCCTAGATAACGCTTCAAACAATAATTTAAACAGAGAGTCGGATATACATAGTTCTGAGGCGGTTTCCTCTTAAAATTTACGCATAGATTGTCTAAATATCTGGCAAATAGCCCAAATAAGGATGTCATGGATAGCGAAGAAATACTAATTGAATTTGTAGCAAATGGCGATCGCCCCAAAGGTGCGTCGGTAAAATCGATTAGCACCACTAAGATTAAAGACAGTATCCAAAGACTTGCAAAGCTAGTGCAGCAACTCGCAACCGACAGTTCTTCAAGTCATGCCAATGGATTAGCTCTAGATGAGGTCGAAATTTCACTAAAGCTCACGGATACGGGTGAGGCAATTTTATTAGGTGATGGACAAAGCAACGGGGCAATGACTTTGCGATTTCGGCGTGTAAGTAGTGCTGTGGCGATCGCCAGTCCTAACAATACTATACCAACGCAATCTCTTACCTCTAGTACGGGGGTCGACTATACTAAGCTGCGTGCTTTGTTAGCTGGTGGTAAGTGGCAAGAAGCAAACCAAGAGACATGGAATGTGATGTGTCATGCGGCGCGTAAGAATATTGGTTCGGTGTTGACATCTGAGGAAATCAAGCAAATCTCCTGTGACGATCTGCAAATCATTGACAAGCTGTGGCAGCAGCACAGTCAAGGACGCTATGGATTTAGCGCCCAAAATCAGGTTTATATGTCATCAATTCTGGGATAAATTCTGGGATAAATATTTCTAGAAACTTCTAGGATATTCTGGAGATACTTTTGAGGTGTTTCTAGAATGATATTTGCAGGTTAGGTAATGTTGGGGCTTTACTGCGCTTTTCCCGATAGATAGGCATTTTATCATTCATCAATTCATACAATCCATACACAATCCATACACAATCCATACTTGAAGGGGTCAGTCAGCATCATGGATCAGGACAAGCAAAAGCAGATTACAGGCTACTTTATTGAGGAAGCCAAGGAACATCTCCAAACTATCGAATCAGGACTGCTGAATTTGCAAACATTGATGGGAGATGCTGAAGCTGTAAATGAAATATTTCGTGCTGCCCACTCAATTAAGGGGGGAGCCGCAATGCTGGGATTTAGCAGCATTCAACATGTTGCCCATAATTTTGAAGATTATTTTAAGGTAATTCGCGAAAACACCAATTTTAAGGTCGATCAGGATCTTCAAACGCTTTTTCTTCAAGCCTTTGATAAATTGCAAGAGTTAGTCGAGCATCTCCAAAGCCCCTATGGTTTGACTAAAGATGCGGTGGATGGAGTCATGGCTGGCTCCGATCAAATTTTTGCTAATCTTAAAGCCCATCTCCAAAATCTGATCTCTGGTAAACCCACTGAGGCAAAGTCTAAGAGTGCGATTAAGTCGGCAAGCAAAACGCCTAAGATCGATACAAAAGCAATGCTGACGGCTTTTCAGGCTGAGGTTCCACTCAAATTACGGAATATGTTGGAGCTGTTTAAGCAGCCTGATAGTCCTCGCAGTCGCCAGAATTTGGAATCGATCTGTACTCAATTACAGGAAATTGGCGATCGCTTTGGTCTATCTACTTGGTCATCTTTAATGGAATCGGTGCGCATTGCCGTTGCGAATCCAAATAATCAATTTCGCACGCTTGCACCGACTCTAATTAAAGAAATCAAGCAAGCTCAAGAACAGGTGCTGGCTCAGAAAACCGATCAAGTCAAGGCTTCCTCACAATTGCTGCAATTAATACCTGCAAGCTTGGTAGAAAAGGTGGATACCACCATCCCCACTAAAGTTATTAGTAGCAAGCCTGATAATACCTCCGCCGACGAGGTAAGTAAGATCTTTGGTGCGGTGATCGAGGAAGACAAAGCGATGAAGGGCTGGCAAACCTTTAGCGATCGCGTGGGATGGCGACAGAATGGAACTTGGATTGCTTCCAATGCTACTTCACCGCAATCGCCCCCTGAAGGGCATTTCCCTACTCCTCTTTGGTTAGCAGCATGGCATCAATCTAAGGATTCTAAAGCAAAGGAGTTTCAGGCTCAGTATGCCGCGCTTCTGGCTAAAATTGCGAACTGTAATATCAATTAGCAACTATAGGCACTTACGATAGCAGTAGTCAGTTATGTTAGGACAAAAACAAAACCCAGAATAGTGTTGCGGCGCGAAGCGCCGCAACACTATTCTGGATTTTATGTCTTAACTTATTTGGCTATAGCTATA
>NZ_LIRE01000237.1 GCF_001402795.1 Pseudanabaena sp. 'Roaring Creek' | reverse complement strand
TCGCCAAATGTACTAGGACATAAAACCCAAGAATTAATTGGCGGCGCTTCGCGCCGCCAATTAATTCTTGGGTTTTGATTTGTCCTAATTCAAGTGACTAAAGTAAGCCAACACTTCAATAAATTAAAAAACAAATCCAGTAAGGTTTTGAGATTCCCAAAATGGCGTTGCCATTTTGGGAATTGGTATTATATTCAGAACAGGTGGAATATTGCGCTGCCGTTACTTTGATATTTTTTTTGATATTTTTTTTGATATTTTTTAAGCTGCATGGCGATTGTCGCCAGCTCTAAGAAAGTGATAAGAGTACATTCTCGGAACTATTTTGATGAGAATCTAGAAGTAATTATGCCTGTAGAGATAAGATCGCCCTACTATGACTGATTCTGAATCTAGAAACCAACCTGCACAAATCACAAACCCATTGGTCGCCTCCCAGAAATCGTGGTTTCAGTTACCGCGTGGTCTTAGCACCTTTGAAACATGGGGATTTGGCGCAACTGGACTCTTGCTTTGGTTTGGGGTAGCCCCAGCAATGCATATTGAGTTGGGTGAGAAAGCAATTTGGGTATGGATTCCGTCAGCATTTGTCGCCATACTCCTCAATCTTCAAATCAAGCATTTAGGAAAACATTGGCAGGATATGTCAGGAGGGACTCCTAACTACACAGTGAGGTTACTCAAAGACTATCCATTTATAGCTAAGTATGGAGCGATCGGCTATTGGCTGGGCTGGGTATCGGTTCCAGCGATCAATGCAATTATTCTAGCGGATTTAATCAAAAGCATCCTATTAGATTTTCAGATCTATATTCCCGATGGGTTTCTCAAAGTTGCCTTTGTGCTTTTGCCCTATGTCGTGGCATTCAGTGGCACGCGATCGATGGCTATCTTTCAAGCATTTTTTATCGTCCCCGCCGTCAGTTTATTCATTGCTTTCTGTATTGGGGGACTCAACTGGTTAGCGTTTGCTCCCACCAGTCCTGGCTTGCTGTCCACAGGTGGCGTGAGTGCGCCATCATTTGTGCTGTGGGCAAAGTGGTACTTTGTAGCTACCTACGCAATCTATGGATGTGAAACTGCTTCCTCCTTTGTTGCCGAAAGCCGTCGTCCCGATCTAACTTTAAAATGCTTGCAATACATGGCAATTCTCATTCCAGTGGTGTATGTCGGTGGATCTTGGGTTTTAGCAAGACTATCGACTAATCCTCTGGCAGGTGAAAATACTTATCTGCACCTACTGGACGCGGCAAAACCATTTTGGGGGGCTGCAGCTTCTTCATTAATTACCTTTTTGGTTGCCGCTGGCTGTTTGCTAAGCTCAGTAACTGCTGCATCCAACTCTCCCAGAGTTCTTTACCAGCTTGCCCAAGAGCGCCATTTATCCCCTTTATTCACATTATTTACACCTCGTAGCGTGATTGGTCATGGGCTGGTAGCGACTTTAATCATGAGTTTGCTATGCCTATTTTGGGGTGATGTTTCGCGAATAGTCATGATCACGGGCACGGGCTATCTATCCAGCATTATGATCCTACATTTAGCAATTTGGCTAAAGCGCGATCGCCCTGAAACCTTGTATCCCTATTGGGCAGTTTTATTTTTAGCGATCGAATCCGTGGTTTTGGTCGTTGGGGGAATCGCATGGAGTTGGCAAGATTTACTGATTGGCTTGCTCTTGCCAATTTTCGTATTAGGAGCCGATGCTTTAATGCGACGACTGCCTTTTGCCTTTTTTCATGTCCAATGGTGGGCAAAAATTTACCACCATAGGACATCCCTCAGATCCTTCGATTTTATGATCGTCCAAACTATCACCATCATTATTTTGGTATGCGGTAGTACGGGAATAGGTTGGCTAGCTTTTAGCCTGCTAGATCAACATGCTGAGAATAGTGACACAAATCGCAATGCTTTATTTTTAGTGCTGCTTCTAGTTGTTGCCTTTCTTGGTATTGCGATCGCTTGCTGGACGAGCTTACCGCAGGTCATGACCATGGAAGAAGCCAGACAAAGAGCAGAACATTTATTTGTGGCTGCCTTGGATGCCATGCTGATTGTCAATAACCGAGGCGAGATATGTCAAGCCAATCCTGCGGCAGCCTCACTCTTTGAGGTCGAGGCAACGCAACTGATAGGCAAACCCCTCGGACTCTTTTTAGAGGGAATTGATTACGATCCCGCCCTTTGGGATAATCTCAGTGAGAGGGAATTAAAACATAAATACCGCTTCAATACTGAAGCGACAATACCCAGCATCGTGGAAGTAGCGGTATCAGAATATTTCAATCAATCCGATCGCACTCAGGAATATATCGCCATTTTGCGCGATATCACCGATCGCAAGTATGCCGAAAAATGGCTCCAAAGTAGTTTAAACGAACAAGAGCAACTAACCCAACAAGCAAAAGCACAGGCTCAAAAACTAGAAATAGTTTTGCAGGACTTAAAAAATACCCAAGCCCAATTAATCCAGACCGAAAAAATGTCCAGTCTGGGGCAACTTGTAGCAGGCGTTGCCCATGAAATCAACAATCCCGTCAACTTTATCTATGGCAATCTCAGCCATTCCTTTGTCTATAGTCAAGATTTACTAGAATTGGTCAGGCGCTATCAAGCTTGGGAGAAACAACAGGCGATTGCTCCCGATCCTGACATTCAATCGTTTATCGCAGATATCGATCTCGATTTTTTACAGGAGGACTTTCCCAAGGTTTTACATTCCATGAAAATGGGAGCAGAACGTATTCGCCAAATCGTATTGACCCTAAGGAATTTCTCGCGCCTTGATGAGGCAGAAATGAAACCGATCGATATCCACGAAGGTATTAACAGTACCTTACTTCTTTTACAAAATCGGATTAAGGGTAATGCCGATCGAAAGGAAGTACAAATTTTGAAGAACTATGGAGATATCCCTCTGGTCGATTGTTTTGCAGGACAGCTCAATCAAGTATTTATGAATCTGCTCAGCAATGCGATCGATGCTTTACAGGAGCGGGAAAAGGAAGGTTTTTTTGCCGATGGGAACGAAAACCCAAGCATCATTATCTCAACAGAAATAATCCATAATAACTTATTGCAAATTAGTTTTAAAGACAATGGTTGCGGAATGTCTGCATCGGTTCGCGAAAAGATTTTCAATCCCTTCTTTACGACTAAACCCGTGGGAGAAGGCACGGGACTAGGGCTATCGATCAGCTATCAAATCATCGTTGACAAACATGGCGGCACAATTCAATGCCTATCTGAGATGCAAAAAGGAACCGAATTTTTAATTCAGATTCCTTTATCTCAACCAGAAAGTCAGAGAGCCTAGTTGTATATAGACGAAAGAAGAGAAGGTTGGCGCGAAGCGCCAACCTTCTCTTCTTTCGTCTATGTAACTTTCATTCCCATATAGCTACAGTCACTTGAATTAGGACAAATCAAAACCCAAGAATTAATTGGCGGCGCGAAGCGCCGCCAATTAATTCTTGGGTTTTATGTCCTAGTACATTTGGCGA
>NZ_LIRE01000236.1 GCF_001402795.1 Pseudanabaena sp. 'Roaring Creek' | reverse complement strand
TATAGATAATTCAAATAAAAACTACAGCTTCGACTTCGCTCAGCTAGCTTACACCGAGGGCTGAGCGAAGTCGAAGCCCGTCTACAAGTTATTTAAAACAACTATAACGTCAGTTCGGGTTAAGATGACAAATTCTCAAAGCCCAAAAGTAAAAGCCTTGCTACGCAAGGCTTTTACTTTTGGGCTTTAAGAAAGGGTTTGCGTAGCAAACCCCTTCTTAAAGCCCATTTCAAATTATTCCAGACTCACGTTGTACCAAAGCTCAAAATGGCTACGCCATTTTAAGCTTTAGTACAACGTGACTGAGTTTGATTTTTAATTCACGCAGGTGTTGTCACACTTGTGTGAATTGGTATTACTTAATGTATTACTTAATAAAGATATTGAAGATAATAAAGACAAACTTAAATTCAAGAAAGAAAAGCTAGCATTTAAAGCCATTCTCTTTCTTTATATCCCGATCGCTTTAACAGTTCCCATAAAAAAAGATAAAGCAGGCTTAGCCTGCTTTATCTTTTTTTAATGTTTACCAGCTTTCGTCTTCGACAGCCGTTTTATCCCAAATTTCTAAATCTAGCTCTTCTAGATAAATAATTCCACTTTGGATCTGTTGAGTTGTTCCAGTTAGTTCTAGAGTGAACCAGCCGTCATCTTCTGGGTTTTCGCCCAAGAGAGCAGCAATAATGGTCACAATTAGCCCATGTTCACATGAGAGGCGGGAGATAATAGGTTCTCCGAAGCAACTTCTCGGAACGCGCATAGCGATGCGTGTTGTCGTTCGTCGCTTTTCCTCTGTATTTACAGTAGCTCTGGAATCGATGCATTCCGCCGCTAGCATTGAAATATCTCCAGTGCAAATGTCTTAATGTTTTGACATTTATTATCATAGCTAAAGTTTTAAAGGACTGGAAGTGACTTAGGTCACTAAATTTGTAAAGAGATCTGATTAACTGCGCCTAATTAAAGAATAACGTTAAAACCTGTAACACTTACTGAGACTTGGCTACAGATTTTTTTAGTCTTATATTTAATTGCGCCTAGCTACTTATCAAGGGCTATATAGGTTTGTATATCTGGATAAAAAAGTATAAATTTACACTTCAGACGATAACTATGAATAGTACTACGGCTTACGATCGTATTTATGAAATTGTACGAAAGATTCCTAGAGGTCAGGTGGCAACCTACGGACAGATTGCCGAATTATCTAATTTGGCAGGAAAAGCACGTTTAGTAGGCTATGCCTTATTTCGAGTGCAAAATGCTGATGTTCCTTGGCAGCGGGTCATAAATGCGAAGGGAGAGATATCGCTATCACCTTTGCGGATGGGGACGGACTATTTACAGCGATCGCTCCTCGAAAGTGAGGGAATTATTTTTAGCGATACTGGCAAAATCGATCTGCGAAAATATCAATGGCGACCCGAACCCTAAAAAGATATCCATTCTAAGCAACGCAAGGCATTGTAATTCCTATTTTGCGTTTGGAATTTGTCCTAACATGATAGGCTACAGCTATATTTGTAAATCATGACTACTGCGACTTTACTGGTTTCTTGTCCCGATCAAAAAGGCTTGGTTGCGAAGATTTCAGACTGGGTATTTTCCCATGGCGGGAATATTCTCCATGCCGATCAACATGCTGATAGCACGGCGGGCTTATTCTTAATGCGGGTGGAATGGGATTTAGAGAACTTCGATCTCGCGAGATCGGAGATCCATCCGACTTTTGAGAAGTTAGCGACGGAAATTCAGGCTAAATGGAGCATCCAGTTTTCCGATTACGTGCGGCGTATTGCCATTTTTGTTTCTAAGCAAGATCATTGTCTTTACGATTTGATTTTGCGGCAGCGATCGCATGAACTTTCTGCCACGATCCCTGTCGTCATTAGCAATCATCCAGATCTAGAAAAAGTAGCCCATAACTTTGGGATTAACTACCATCACATTGCCATCTCCCCTAATAATAAATTGGAACAAGAGAAGCAGCAGTTAGCCCTTCTCAAGCAATACAAAATTGACTTGGTGGTGCTAGCGAAATATATGCAGGTCTTAAGCCCTGATTTTCTCGCCCAGTTTCCCCAAGTAATTAATATTCATCACTCGTTTTTACCTGCTTTTGCGGGGGCTAATCCCTATCACCGAGCCTATAAACGAGGCGTAAAAATTATTGGTGCGACGGCTCATTATGTCACGGATGAACTGGATGAAGGACCTATTATCGAACAGGATGTCATTCGGGTGTCCCATCGTGATTCGGTAACCGATCTAATTCGTAAAGGGAAAGATCTCGAAAGGATTGTCCTAGCAAGGGCTGTCCGCCAACATTTACAAAATCGCGTGCTAATTTACGGGCAATCGGCAAACTCGGATTTAGGATTGCGAACGGTCGTCTTTGATTAGACTGGATTGCTCGCCGATTCGTGCGATCGGCTACAGTCGCGATCTCGTTTATAGCTCACAATAGTTTCGATAATTCCATGGGTAGCGATCGCGATCGCCTATAGCCAATGAAACCCCGCATTATCGTCTGTGGTTTAGATCGAACGGGTTACAAAGTTTTAAGCCTGCTCAAGCAGCAAGGTTGTTTTGTCATTGGCATCCACGATCGACCGATCCATCATGCTGATGCGGAAATTGTCATTGGCGATCTGGCGGCGGCAGAGACTTTAATTGCCGCAGGTATAAGGGATGCGCAGACCTTGATTTTGGCGGGAGCCGATGAAACTCGCAATTTAACGATTTTAATGCAGGCAAGGGTTCTCAATCCCCATGTACGGATTATTAACCGCTTGTTTAATTCTAGTTTGGGGGTGAGGCTAGATTTGACCCTACCCAATCATCTGACGATGAGCGTGGCGGCTCTTGCCGCACCTGTCTTTGCTTTTAGTGCTATGGGTAATCGAGCGATCGGGCAACTGCGTTTATTCACTCAGACTTGGCCAATTCACGAAGAGTATATCGGCGATCGCCATGCTTGGCTGGGTAAGCCCTTGTCAGAGTTTTGGGAAGATCGATCGCGGATGTTGATTTATTATCTGCCCAGCGATGAGAGCAAGGTCGATCTGGTGAGTGCGGTGCTTGACGGTCGGACTTTGCAATTAGGCGATCGCCTTTTATTAGGGACACAGCCCAATGTGCGCAATGCATCCCGTCCAATTTTGCAAAAGATCGCCAAGATCTTCATGGGCGCTCGGCAATTTCACGAACATGGGCAAGAGGTTTTATTTACGGCGATCGCTTTACTGTTAACTATTTTTTCGGCAACCTTGGTATATACCAGTTTGCAGATCGGCATTCCGTTTGTGGATGCCCTCTATTTCTCAGTTGGGATGATTACTGGGGCAGGGGGGAACGAGCAGGTGGTCGAACATGCTACCGATAACCTCAAGGTTTTTACAATTATCATGATGTTGATCGGTACGACAGCGATCGGGATTTTTTATGCAATTTTAAATGACTTTATTTTGGGGTCGCGCTTGAGGAATTTCTGGGACGCGGCAAGGGTTCCCCAGCACAATCACATCATTATCTGTGGTTTGGGAAGCGTCGGCGTGCAGACAGCTTTACAACTAGTCAGCTATGGTTACGAAGTAATCGCGATCGAACGCGATCTGAATAATCGTTTTTTAGATACCTTGCGATCGCAGAAAATACCTGTCATTCATGGCGATGCTAGCCTACCCACGACGCTCAAGGCAGCAAATCTCGACAAAGCCGAATGTCTGCTTGCCGTAACCAGTAACGATACCGAGAATCTGGAAATCGCCCTAAATGCTAAGGGAATAGCGCCCAATTGTCGAGTAGTCGTGCGTTATGACGATCCTTACCATGCAAGGATGGCGCAGGAAGTATTCGAGTTTGAGGCAGTTCTGAGCCCTCCCGAAATCGCCGCCCCTGCCTTTGCCGCTTCAGCTCTCGGCGGTCGTATTTTAGGTAATGGCATTGTGGCGGATAGTCTATGGGTGGCGATCGCCACGATGATTACCCCCAATCATCCATTCTGTGGTAAGCCCGTCCGCGAGGCATCCACAACTGCGGATTTTGTTCCGCTCTATATCGAAACTGCTTCCCAAACTATCCATGGATGGAATCTCTTAGAAGCCTCTTTAAATGCAGGTGATATTCTCTATTTGACTATCCCCGCCGCAAAATTAGAACAGCTATGGCGCGTTACTCCTTTTCAAGTTGCTGTTAGCTAAGATCTATAGCTGTTGATTTGTTGCTTCAGTTTTGTTCAAAACCCGCAACCATTTGAAGATGAGTTTTGCGTTACCCGCACTGTAGTTAATGAATCTTTACTTGAATAAATTGACCATTAATTTAATCTAGTTTTTGCAATATTTTTAGAATGCATCTTTATAGCTACAGTCACTTGAATTAGGACAAATCAAAACCCAAGAATTAATTGGCGGCGCGAAGCGCCGCCAATTAATTCTTGGGTTTTATGTCCTAGTACACTTGGCGACAGCTATAT
>NZ_LIRE01000235.1 GCF_001402795.1 Pseudanabaena sp. 'Roaring Creek' | reverse complement strand
CAGCGTGCGCCGCAGGTTCTAGCTCTGGATTTTAATTGTGCTGAGATAATTATTTAAGTGCCAATTTTAAGTGCCAATTTTAAGTGCCAATTTTAAGTGCCAATTTTAAGTGCCAAATCAAACTTCAATGCTGAATTATCTGAATTTATGGTCGTAAAAGTTTTAGAACTGCCAAGTTGGGAAAATATTAAACGGGAATGGCGTGATGCTGATGTATTGCTGCTAGTTTTTCCGATTTTATTGACGATTTTAGGTGGTATTGCCATCTTTAGCTCGGACTATAGCGCTAGACGTACCGAATGGTGGCAGCATTGGGCGACTGGTTTAGTAGGATTGACAGCGATGTTTTCGATCGCGCGATTTCACTACGATCGCCTGTTGCGCTTGCATTGGGTTACCTACGCCATTACCAATATCTCCTTGATTTTGGTATTAGCGATCGGGACGACCGCGTTAGGAGCAGAGCGGTGGATTACGATCGGCGGCTTTAACATTCAGCCTTCGGAATTTGCGAAGGTGGGCATCATTATTTCTTTAGCGGCAGTGATGCACGATCGCCCAATTCACAGTCCCATCGATGCCTTTAAAGTTGCTTGGGTAACATTGCCCCCTTGGATTTTGATCTTTTTACAACCAAATTTAGGTACGGCTCTGGTATTTGCGGCAATTACCATTGGAATGCTCTATTGGGCGGGAGCAAGTCTAGGTTGGCTGGTATTGATATTTTCGCCAATTGTTTCGGCGGTCTTGTTTTCGCTTTATTTACCTGTTTGGATTGTCTGGGTGATCCTGATGGGGGTGGCGGCATGGGTTTCTCTGCCTTGGTTTCGCATTGCTAGCACGATCATAGCTGTGGTTGTTAATTTAGTGGCGGGACAAGCTGGGGCGATCCTGTGGAATGTACTGCACGATTACCAAAAAAAGCGGTTACTTCTTTTTGTTGATCCCAATCAAGATCCCCTTGGCGCTGGTTACCACGTCATTCAGTCAAAAATCGCGATCGGTGCTGGGAAATTGCTCGGTCAGGGTTGGCTGAAGGGTACGCAAACCCAATTAAATTTTATTCCCGAACAACATACAGATTTCATATTTTCGGCAATCGGTGAAGAGTTTGGCTTTATCGGCTGTATTTGCGTATTGCTACTGTTCGTTGGTATTTGCTGGCGTTTGCTGGTAATTGCCGTAAATGCAAGGGATAATTTCGGTTCATTGTTGGCGATCGGCGTATTTTCCTTTGTTCTATTTCAAACCTTTGTAAATATCGGCATGAATATTAATGTCGCCCCTGTAACAGGCATTCCCCTGCCTTGGCTCAGTTATGGGCGATCTGCATTACTTGCCAACTTTATGGCGATCGGTTTGGTGGAGTCAGTTGCCGCCCATAAACGGACGATCAAGTTTTAGGTAATACGTTCTCTTTCCGCTCAGCTCATTTACAGCAATTATCGATCAAACGAACCACAAGAAAAATCATGAAAGCTTTACTTTGCAACGCTTTCATGATTTTTCTTGGTTTGGGTTTGAGCGCAAAGCGCTGTAGGATTGCTATAGCTGTTGCCAAATAAGCTCATGAAGCCTTAACTTTGCCTAGAACAAATTTAAAACTGCTGTGGTTATACTATTAAAGCTAATTTAAGTGCTTCTTGAGCAGTTTTTATAATTATGCCGACACAAGTTGAAGATTATCGATCGCCTAAGGTCACCGTTGTTGGTGCAGGTAATGTTGGCGGCATGTTAGCTCAGCGCATTGCTAAGCAAAATTTGGCAGATGTGGTGTTATACGATATCGTTCAAGGTAAACCCCAAGGTATTGCCCTCGATCTATTGCAAGCCCATACAATTTCCGATCTTGATCGCCAAATTATTGGTACTAATGACTATGGCGATACCAAAGATTCCGACATCATCGTAGTCACTGCGGGCTTACCGCGCAAAGATGGGATGAGCCGCAATGATTTATTGAGGATTAACGCCTCTATCGTCAAAGAGGTAGTGCAATCGACGATCGCCCTATCCCCTAACGCGATTTTACTGATAGTTACTAATCCGCTAGATGTAATGACCTATCTAGCATGGCAAGTAAGCGGATTACCACCTCAGCGGGTAATTGGTATGGCAGGAGTTCTAGATGCTGCGAGATTCCAAACCTTTATTGCGATGGAACTAAAAATTTCCAGTGCTGATATTTACACTACTGTTTTAGGTGGTCATGGCGATCTGATGCTTCCTTTGCCACGTCTATCAACGGTAAATGGCGTGCCAATTACCGAACTGCTATCTCAAGAGGCGATCGCTAGACTAGTGGAGAGAACGCGTAATGGAGGTGCTGAAATCGTGCAGTTACTCCAAAATGGCAGTGCTTATTTCGCGCCATCGGCGGCAGTCAATGTCATGGTGGAATCGATCATTAGCGATCGGCATCGGGTTTTGCCTGCCGCAGCTTATCTGACAGGCGAATATGGTTTAAGGGATATATTTATGGGTGTTCCCGTGCAATTAGGGCGACAGGGCACAGAAAAAATCGTCGAGTTAAAGCTTTTAGATGAAGAACTTTCAGCACTCCACGCTTCAGCAGCATCCATCCAAGCAAATATTAATCTATTGTGAGATGAAGAATATCCTGCTTACCCCCCACCAGTGAATATTTAATGGCGATTAATTTTGCTAAGTACTTCAGCATAATTAACGTCAGTTCGGGTTAAGCTGGCAAATTTCAATTATCCCCAACTCACGTTACTGAGGCTCTTGCGGATAAAAAATGTCCCTCCCAGTTATCTAGCTTCGATTCCGATCAACTAACGTTGGCTGAGCGAAATAGGTTTTTAATCTGGATTTTAATTATGCTTAGAGATAACTATTAATTTTTTAATACTTAAATACTTATTTTGCTGATATATCAATCCTGAACG
>NZ_LIRE01000234.1 GCF_001402795.1 Pseudanabaena sp. 'Roaring Creek' | reverse complement strand
AGTATAGCTACAGTCACTTGACTTAGGACAAATCAAACCCGAAGAATTGACTGGCGGCGCGAAGCGCCGCCAGTCAATTCTTCGGGTTTATGTCCTAGTACAATTGGCGACAGCTATATAGCCACACTTTTGGGAATTGAAAACCAAACCCAGTAGGATTTTTAAAATCACAAAATGGCTACGCCATTTTGTGATTTGGTATAAATTGGTAGTCTTTTTCAGATTTCCTGTGCTGCTTGTCTGACGGCTTCTTGAACTGTTAATAAAGGAACATTTTGCAAGCGGGCTAGGTTCGCGCAATCCTCATATTCTGGCTGGATTGTCCGAAAGTCATGGCGCTGGGCAATTTTTACTCTCGCTTTACCATATACCGTTTCTACTTCATGGATTTCCCGACCGAGAATTTTACGCTCTTGTAAACGATATCGAATGCCGAGGGTACTCGTTTCTCGAAAGAGAACTTGTTCGCAAATATCCTGTCGATCGCAGGGACAGAGGACGGTAATTAGGATGCCGCTGCGGGATTTTTTCATGCCGATCGCTTGGGTATAGACATCCAAAGCGCCATGATGAAATAGTTGCTCCATCGTGTAGGCGATCGCTTGGGCAGTCATGTCATCTACTTGAGTTTCGAGGATCGCGATCGTTTCCGTTTGGATAGTAGGTTTATTCTCAAGATTTAAGCTTTTTTTTTAACCTCACCCACCCATAAACGTAGAGCATTCGGAATTTCTAAATCCCTCGTACCCGCTCCCATACCTACTTTTTGGATTTCCATGAAGGGAACTTCACCGAATTTTTCACAGAGGGTAACGGCGATCGCTGCTCCTGTGGGCGTAACTAATTCTTTCCTGATGCCATTGTCAAAGGTGATGACCCCATGCAATTCCCATAGCTTTAATGTGGCAGGCGCGGGTACGGGCATCTTGCCATGATCGCAATCCACATAGCCACCACCCGCAGGTAAAGCCGAACAGTAGATTTGTTCAATATCTAACCAAGCAAATCCCGCACAGGTACAGACAATATCGACGATCGCATCCAGCGCTCCTACTTCATGAAAATGGACGGCTTCGGGGGCAATGTTGTGGACGGCTCCCTCGGCGATCGCTAATGCTTTAAAGGTAGCGAGGCTCCATTCTTCAACCTGTTTTGGTAGCTTTGCCTCGCGAATAATTTTATTAATATCAGGTAAGTGCCGATGCCCTTGAGGAGAATGTTTATGATGGGAAGATTCATGATCAGCATCGGGTAAATGAGAATGCGATTCATGACTATGGGAACTTTGACTATGGGAACTTTGACTATGGGAACTAGGGCTATGCTCTCCACGATCGTGATGAGCGTGGGAATGCTCCTGACTTAACTCAACCGTGGGAGGCTCGCTACCACCATTGTTTACTAATTGGTTTAGTAATTCGACATGTAATTTCGTTGCGGTAATGCCACCACGAAAAACAGATTCTGTCCATAACTTGACTTCGCGATCGAGTCCTAATTTGTGAACGACCTCCTGTAGGTAAGCTAAGGGGACACCTGCACTTACCAGCGCTCCCAAGCACATATCACCAGCGATACCTGTTGGACAATCTAAATATGCCACACGTCCCATGAAAATACCTGTAGAGTCGATAAATTTATCAAATATTTCGCCTCTCAGGATCCTAGCATTGATAGCTATCGCCACCAGTATTAACGTTAATAAGTAGCTAGGCATAATTAAAAACCAAAATCAGAGAGCGTACCGCCCGCGTAGCGGGCGGTACGCTCTTCTAGGTTTTAAGTTTACTTATGCCTAGCTACTTACCAAACAAAGAAATGGCTCCGCCATTTCTTTACTTAAAACCCTTACTAGGTTTAGTTTTTAATTCACAAAAGTGTTGCCACACTTTCGTGAATTGGTATAATCCCAATTCCCAAAATGGCGTTGCCATTTTGGGAATCTCAAAATCTTACTGGGTTTAGTTTTTAATTCACAAAAGTGTTGCCACACTTTTGTGAATTTGTATAAATTAAGGAGAGAATCCGATCGCTCCTTGCAGATTTGCATCTGTCCAAATGGTGCTCTCCGTAACTATATTAGTTAAATTTGCATTAGTTAGATTTGCCTGCGTTAAGTTGGCTCCGATCAAGACGGCTTCACTCAAATCTGCACCCCCAAAATATGCCCTTTGTAAATTCGCGATCGCAAAATTTGCTTTTTTGAGAAATGCCATACTTAAATCAACTTCCTGCATCTCGGCATTGCGAAATTTAGTTTCGATACAGATGGAATTCGACAAAATTGCTCTAAACAAATAGGCATAACTGAGATCGGCTTCGCTGAGATTAGCCTTAGTCAGGTTCGCCATGCTCAGAGAAGCATCACTTAAAAATGCATTGCACAACTCCGCCCCAACCATTTGGGCTCCACTAAAAATAGCGCCCCCAAGATTGGCTTTATTTAAAATTGCCTTGTTTAAGATTGTCTCGCTAAAATTCGCCATCAGACAGCCAGCCATACTAATGTCGGCAAAATCAAGGGAGGCTCCCCATAAATTGGCGCGAGTTAGTAGCGCTCCTCTCATTTTGACACGGCTCATTTTGGCGTTACTTAAATTGGCATTACTTAAGTTTGCGCCACCAAAATCAGCATTCTGAAGGTTTGCGCCACTGAGGTTTGCGCCACTAAAGTCAATATTTTTAAAACTACCCCCACTCAGATTTACCCCCCTTAGGTCAGCACCACTGAGATTCGCTGCACCGAGATTGATGCCGCGTAGTTCTAGCGATCGCAGATCTGTGTTTGTAAGGTTAACGTCTTGGAGATTGGCTTGATTGAAGTTAACCTGATGGATCAAGGCTCGGCTCAGATTTGCCCCCTGCAAGTTAGCATTCACAAAAACTGTTTCCTGTAAAATCGCCCGTGATAGATTGGCTTGAGTTAAATCGGTGCGACTAAAGTTCACCCTACTCAAGTTGGTTTCGCTTAAGTTGATGCCTCTGAGTTTCAACGAGGACAAATCAACCTTTTGTAAATCGATCTCGGCGAGATCGGTGCTATCGCGCCAAGTATTCCAATGCTCAGCACCATCTTTAATATGTCGAACAATTCTTAGATCGGCCAAAATGATTTACTCAAATTGATGTTTAGACATGCTTCTAATTTAAGCTGTTTTTCCAGATAAATCTAGACAAGCCAAATGGCGCAGATCCAAGAACTTGAGGAAATCATGTGGGATTACTGTCTAAATTACTGTCTAAATTATTGACAACATTATGGATAACAGTTTGAGCATTTCGTTGCCAGCGATCGCGTTTAATCCTTCTCAATGCTGACCCCGTAAAATTTTGATTCCATTGCTCGTCAGTCATATTTGCTAAATCTGTTAACTGCGGATTGAGATTGTGAGGGAAAGGTTGAAAATCAGTTTCCAAAGTCTCTTGAGCAAAACGTTGATTCCAAGGACAAACATCTTGGCAGATATCACATCCAGCTACCCAATTTTGTAAATTAGCACCGATCGCTTCGGGGATCTGTTCTGACCTATTTTCAATTGTATGGAAAGCGATGCAGCGATTGGCATCAACCACAAAGGGCTGAGCGATCGCTCCCGTCGGACAGGCATCGATACAGCGCGTACAAGTACCGCAGTGATCGGTATGGGGGCGATCGGGCTCGATCTCCAGATTAGTTAGTAATTCTCCCAAAAATAACCAAGAACCATAGTCGCGGGTAATCACATTGCTATGCTTCCCAATCCAACCGATGCCTGCTCTCTGTGCCAAGGCTTTTTCGGCAATTGGTCCCGTATCTACATAATAACGAGTTTGAATGTCTTCCCCTTGCGCCGTGAGCCAAGTGGCGAGAGCTTTAAGCTTCTTCGTCAAAACCTTGTGATAGTCCCTTCCCCAGCCATAGCGGGAAATTTTACCGATCTGGCGATTGCTAGAATGTTGGTTTGGAGTGTAGTAATTCAGAGCCACGCAAATGACTGACTTTACCCCTGGCATCACCGCTGTAATATCCTGCCGTTTAGGATTTGCCATCCAATCCATATCTGCTTGATATCCGAGTTTGAGCCATGCTTGCAAACGTTCTGCCTCAATCCCAGACTCGGCTCTGGCAATACCAACTTTGCTAAAACCGAGGGCGATCGCTTTTTGTTGAATCGCCTGTTTAATTTCTGCTTGTGACAAATTCTCCATAATATCGACTAATTGGCTAATCGGCTAATCGACAGAGCCAACGGCGATCGGCAACTCACCACCACTAACCACCACCTAACCAACCAAAAAATCCACTTTTCTTGTCATTTTTGGCTTTAGGATCTGGTTTTGCTGGATTTGCAGCAGCAGAACTTGTCCCACCAACTTGATCGATATATTGATTTGCCAGAGGCTCGTTAGGATTTAGTTTCAAGGCTTGCTGAAAACTCACTTTAGCCATGCCTGATAACTTTTGATTCATATACACAAGCCCTAACAATGCGTGGCACTTACTATTATTGCAATCAAGTTGAATGGCACTCCGCAATTCTTTTAACGCTGATGTCCATAATTTTTGATTGATGTAGCTTTCAGCTTGACGAATGTACTGCTTAATTGCTGCATCATTAGTCTCCTTGCTGCCATCTTGGTTCGCATTGCCAGTTTGGTTTTGGCGTTGGGACTGACTGTTGCTGGCTTGATTGGCACTTCTCGCCGCCGTATTGCCGCTAGTGTTACCCATATTACTAGCACTTCTCGCCGCCGTATTGCCGCTAGTATTGCCACTAGTGTTACCGCTGGTATTACCCATATTACTGGCACTTCTCGCCGCCGTATTACCACTGGTATTGCCGCTAGTATTACCACTGGTATTATCTGTATTGCTAGCATTCCGCAAAGAATCACTCCGCATTTGGTAGGCATTGCCACTGGCATAGCTTGGTCGCACTCCCGCATTAATGCCTGTATTGCCTGTATTACCATTTGGATTGCTGGTGGCGTGATGGTTAATGCTAGGATTAGGAGGAGGGGCAATAGGAGGTTTAAGGCCAGTATTAACTACGGGATTAGAGGAATGACTGTAACCCTCTTGCAACAAAATATGGACTAAATTTAGTTCGCTCAGTAAACCAATGTTTTCTAAAGCTTGTTCTAAATTCTGATACTGAACTTTTGCTATTTCTTGAACTGCTTGTTCGTAATTTACCTCTTTAGATGAAACTAAATATTTTTTAGCTATGTCTGATTGTGGAGAAAATTTTTGATTGCGTTTCATCAACCGCTTACCCAGCAATTTTAAGATTGCTGAATACTCAGTCCGCTCGCGCTCTTGGGACAGCACATTATAGGCTGGGTTAACTAATTTGGATAAATATTGAGTTGCTACTTGCTTTTCGGAATTCGATCGCCCATGAACATCGGGGTGCAAGCACTTGGCAATTAAGAGGTATCGTCTACGCACAAGGGAAGATTCAGCTGTTAATGGTAAGCCCAATACAGCGTAATAATCGTTAAAGTCATATTGACCGATGCCGCGATCTATACGAAATGTCTTTGGATGTTCCACAATCTATCCTCGGCGTTGCGCTACTCAGAAAAGAGCTTTCAGGCTTTAAGAGTTTCTAAACCAGATAAGTAATGATAGCTTACCCACTAATAATACAGGTATGATCTCGACAATCATATATTTTCTAGAGATAAAACAGTGAAAATTCAGAAATAATTGTCAAATTATAAAGACGATTCGTAATTACTAATTACTAATTTCTCAAGCTGTCGCCAAGTGTATTAGGACATAAAGCCCAAG
>NZ_LIRE01000233.1 GCF_001402795.1 Pseudanabaena sp. 'Roaring Creek' | reverse complement strand
TATAGCTATAGTCAGTAATGTTAGGACAAAAAACAAACCCCATAGAGAGTTGCGGCACTTCGCGCCGCAACTCTCTATGGGGTTTGATGCCCTGACTAAGTGGCTATAGTTATAAAAGTATGGGCATCTCAAGCAAAAAAATGATGAATATCGCCACTTTTTTGCGCGCCCTCAAAATTTAAGCGGCAACCCAAAAATCTACTAATAGTGTGACAAATAATTTTTATGTGGTTTTAGCACTAAATGTGAGTTAAGGTATTATCTGACTTAATGTTAAAACAAAAGCATTTTTTATGGTGCAAGAATTTATTCGCCTCGACAAAGAGGTTCGATTTCCCGAAAGCGCCCCGGCCGCTTATCCCGTATTTTTCAGGACTTATAGCCGCAAATATAATAACAAGCGGGAAAGCTGGGCGGAGGTATGCGATCGCACACTTTCAGGTTTAAAGACACTAGGTAAGCTGACCAAAGAACAAGCTGACCTGATCGACAAAATGCAAAAGCAGCTTAAATCCCTGACCTCTGGGCGTTGGCTCTGGGTTGGCGGTACGGATTGGGTTGATCGCCCCGAAAATTTCTCAGGCTCCTATAACTGCACTAGCACCAATGTGATCGACTGGCGTTCCTTTGGCTTGATGATGGATCTGGCGATGCAGGGATCGGGTACTGGTGGCGTATTAGAGCCGCAGTACATTAGCCAACTGCCTGTCATCCGTAACCAGTTGCAAGTCAATGTCATCGGTGCGATCGGCGCAACCCCTGTTGAGCAACGTCGCCACAATACCGAAGTCGAATTTGACTATGCCAATAACTCTGTCAAGTTTTTTGTTGGTGATAGTCGTCAAGGTTGGGTCAAGTCCTATCAATCGCTTCTAGAGCTATGCAGCGATGAAAAATTTGACGCATCCAAGCCCGTCCAAGTCACCGTTGATATCAGCGATGTGCGCCCCAGTGGTGAACCCCTCAAGGGCTTCGGCGGCATGGCAAATCCTGTCAAGTTGCCTACCCTCTACGATCGCTGTGCCAATATTCTAAATAAAGCGATCGGTCGTCAACTCACCTCGGTTGAGTGCTGTATCCTCATCGATGAAGCCGCAGTTTGCATCGTGGCTGGAAATATTAGGCGTTGTTTACCTGCTGGGGCATTGGTTCACAGCGAATCTGGATTAGTACCGATTGAAAAAATTCGGATCGGCGATCGGGTGCTAACCAGTAAGGGATTCTATCCTGTTACTAACTTTTTTGATCAAGGTACACAATCGCTTTGCCGAATTAAAACCGAAGATGGCTATTTTGAATGTACTTCAGACCATAAAGTAGCTGTCTTGGAAGATGTGTATGGCACATATCGGATGGTCAAAGCTAAAGATCTCAAGGCAGATGATCGATTGATCTTTGTACCAAAAGCTATTACTGGTACTCCGACCGAATTACCAGAATTTAAAGGGACGTTAGCTCCACAAGCAAAACGAATCACTATTCCTGCACTTACGGCAGATGTCGCCTATTTCATCGGTTATTTGCATGGTGACGGCTCGGTTGGAAGTGATGGTTGGCGCGTAAGGTTCCGAATTTCTGAAGATCAACAACAGATCATTGATAAGCTCATCGCTGTTGGAGAGCTATTTGGATTAGATACTCATACGCTGAGAACACCAGAACAATCTAAAGCGAAGGCTTTTGAATTGCAATTCAATTCTAGTGCGCTCAATCAGTATCTCTCGCAATTCAAACGAGCTTTTACTTCGATTAACATCCCTGACTGCATATTATTGGCAACCGCTAATATCCGCGAAGCCTACCTAGCTGGGTTGGCAGATGCTGATGGTTGTTTTAGTCAAGGCGTGTTAGTTGCATCAGTGCATTCTGATTTCTTGCGTCAAGTTCAATCGGTCTATGCTTCATTAGGAATCACAGCTAGGTTGTGTCATTCTACACGCAAACGTACAGGTAAATGGGAAAGTGAACTAGTCACTGTTGGTGAAGCAGCCTTTGATAAAATTTCTGAGTTATTTGCTGCTCACTCATTGCGCTTTGCTAGTAGCCAAAGGGTTCGTCCTCAATCATTTAAGGATCATGGCTTCCCTAAAGAGATGGTTAGACCGATTGTGAATACCTACCAATATCATTGGAGTGGCGCACAAAAGCAAATGATTGCACCAACAGTTCAGAAGCGTATTCCTGAATGCACGGATTTAATTCCTGTAAAGGTAAAATCAGTTGAGTTTGATGTAAGATTTGCGCCCACTTATGACATTGAAGTTGCTTCTATTCATGAGTTTGTTTGTGAAGGTATTCTTGTTTCAAACAGTGCGGGCATGAGACAATTTTTGTCTGAAGATGCTTTAGGCTCTGTTGCAAAAGATAATCTTTGGCAGCAGGATGAAGCAGGTAATTGGAGAATTGATCCTGAACGTGATGCTTTGAGAATGAGTAATCACACGAGGGTATTCCATCGCAAGCCGACTGAACAAGAATGTGTTGATGCAGTTCGCAAACAATATTATTCGGGTGAAGGCGCAATTCAATGGGCGGGTGAAGCGATCGCACGTTCTAATGCTGACCTATTAAACACTGTCGACAAGAAACAAAAATTTGTGGAACTCTATAGCCAGTCTAGGGATTTAGCTAAGGACTATCTTCGGCAGCTTCTACTAGAGCATCACACAAATTCCTAACCAATCCTATAATAGATGAGAGAAAACTTATGCAAAAAGTGATGAATGATTTGGAACTAGAGCTTGAGCATCGAATGAGTCGTTATGGACTCAATCCGTGTGGTAGATAATTTTGCCTCACGTTAAAAACCTGGCAAAAACGGGGAAGGCTGAGACGCTAATCCCGTGGTAACTGGAAGAACTAAAGCTCTTCCAGCACCGTACAGAGTAGAGGATGAACCTAAAAGAAAAGTGCGTTTGCACTCTAATCTTTTTAGAATAGAAGCCTCCACGAGTGTCGGGCTATTAATGAACGGAAGAACTTATTGCGGCTACTATCAAGGCTATTATCTTAAATCGACCTTAGAGTATATTTACGCTCGATATCTCGACTACATGGGAATCCAATGGCAATATGAAGTCAAAACGTTTTCGCTTTCTACGGGAGGCTCATATAAACCTGATTTCCTATTAGCTGATGGTTCCTATGTAGAGATTAAAGGTGGATTTAATTATGAGACTGATTTACCTCGAATCTTGACTTTTGAGCAAGACTACGGACTGAAAGTAGAAATTATTCAAGAGAAAGACCTACGAAAGTTAATTCATCCCACATCATTTATTTTTGAACAACTCAAACAAGAGTGGAAGCAAATAGCGAATGGTTTGGGCATGGATACTTCTGGTCAAAACAATCCACGTTATGGTGTAGAAGCATCCCAGTCAACAAAAGCAAAAATTGCCCAAAGAGCAAAGGCTAGATTGCAAGATGCTGAATATCGACAAAAGTGGTTAGACTCTAGAGCTAAGAGCGAAAAAGTTCAACAGCAAACAGAAAATCTAAAACAATACAATCTTCAACGCTATTATCAAGTCTTTACGACCTGCGAATACTGTAAGAAGAGTTTTGAAGTTTTATTTCGCAAGAATAATCCTCAAAAATATTGTTCATACAAATGTTCTGTAAATGCTACTCGCTCAAAAACATTTTCTGAAAATGTTCAATTAATACAGGAAATCGCCCTTAAGTTTGCAGAGACTTATCCAATAGAGATAATGACCTGCAAGCTCAACAAGATTAAGCCTGTTCTTGAACCTCTCTACGAGCAAGTCCGTAATCAATTTGATATTCAAGATGAGAGAACTCTCAGCAAAGCCTTATTAGGTAAACAAACTAGTCGTAAAGAGATTCTTTACTATTTTCGTTCTTTGGTAGAAAAGGTACTCGGAGCTAACGCGAATTATGAAGCGTTAGAACTAGAGGATAAAGAGCCTCTAGGATAACAAAACAATAAAAATACTGGAAATTCTCGGTGCTGATTTTCACTGTAATCTATCGGAGGTGCATCTCAATCAACTCAATCCTCGCAATGAGAAGGAACAGGAAGAAGCCTTTAAAGCAGGTGCTTTGTCGGTTGCTGCGCTGCTCAATCATCGCTTCAATGAAGAACGCTATCAATTTAGCCGTGAAATTGACCCAATTGTGGGTGTCTCCTTCACAGGGCTATTTGACTTCTTCGTTCATGCCTTTGGTGTGGAATGGTTGCGCTGGTTTGAATCAGGTCGTCCTGACACTGTGCAGGGGCTAGACTTCAAAGAGAAGGAAGCTAATTATCTAAATCGCTGGCGTGAGATTGTGCATCAGACAGTTTGGGAATATTGCGACGCGCATGGTTTCCGCCGCCCCAATCGCTGCACGACAGTTCAGCCAGCAGGCACAAAATCCTTGCTGACTGGTGCTTCCCCCGGGTGGCATCCTCCGAAGGCGCAGCGCTTTATCCGTCGGATTACTTTCCGTAAGGAAGATCCTGTGGCGCGGGCTTGTATGGACTATGGCTATAGCATCATTCCTTCACAATCGGATAAGGATGAGAATGGACAATTGCTCAATGATCCCTTCGATCCGAGATGTACGGAATGGCTGGTGGAGATTCCTGTGAGTGTGTCTTGGGCTGACCTTGACGGTGCTGACAAGGTAGACATCAGTAAGTTCGATGTGATGGCACAGTTTGATTTCTATATGCAGGTGCAGAAGCATTACACCCGTCATAATACTTCCGCAACCTTGGAATTGCGGGAGCATGAAATCGAGCCTTTAGGGAAGAAGATTTACGAAGCGATTCGTGATGATGAGGGTTATATCTCAGCGGCGCTATTGGCGCGTTTTGATGACCTGCAAACCTTCCCACGTTTGCCCTTTGAGCCAATCGATAAGGCTACCTATGAGAAGCTCAGTGCTGAGGTGCTAGTACGTCGCAAATCTGATGATTTTTACGCCAGTTTGTTGCGTTATGATTCGGGTGAGTTGATGGAGGCGGGTCCTGCGGGTTGCGATTCTGATAAGTGCATGTTCCCTGAACAGAAGCCATAGAAGTTAAAGCTAAAAAACAGAGCTTATGTCACCCGCATAGCTGGTGACATAGGCTTCTAGAGTTTGAATTGTTCTAAATTGATCATCCCTTTTCTCAAACCTTCCATAATAATGTATGGCGGCATCATGGCATTAATAAAACGAAATCGATAATGTCGCTCAATGCCTTTCTTTTCTAAAACTTTACCTCTGGACTCTTCACAAAATTGATTGAGATGCCGATTAAAAGCGGAAGTTGTGGTATATTCTTTGCCTAAGATTCTGGATAATGGTTCTCTAACATCTACTGCCCGAAAGCATCCTGTTTCATCTTTTGGGGCTAAAGCACAGGCTAACAAAACTTTGGGGTAAATAGTCTCTTGCCTAGAGCTAGAAATCGAAGTGGAATAAGCCGTCATGATACTATGTTGAGCGTTTTCACAAGCTTGTCTAATTGCTTTATTGAGATGATTTACATTAATATTTGATTGGTTCTCTCGTATTGCTGACTGAGAGGCATGTAAAGCCAATAAATGCACGTAATTTGGTAAGCCTTGAGACAAAAAAACGATAAAATCTATTACTTCCTGATCCATTGTCATGGACAAATTACTTAATCCTTTGCGAAGAATTTCGGCTAGTTCTTCATGGGACATTCTTGGCATTTGAATCTGAATCAGCGCTCTCTCAATGGATAAATGTTGAGCGATTAATTCTTCTACTGCGTTGGCAATTCCTACTAAGATCAGGGTGATATTAGTAGAATGATCTGAGAGAGTTTTGATGGTGTCAGCCATTGAAGCGGTGAAGTAGGAGTCACGGTTGAGCCTATCCATTTCGTCAACGATGATAATTGCTGAACCAGTTATTTGTCGTTGAAGGCGAAGTCTGATAAATTCTGGATTTACTTGATGGGGTTCAAAGTCTAAGGTTTGCGTATTTTCAAGTTCTAAAAAAATCTTGCACCACAATAGATCGAATCGATCTTCGCTATCACAATTGACGATGACTGATTTTAATTTTTCTTGAGAGCCTCTTAATATTTTTAGTAATACGTTGGCAAGTGAGGTTTTACCAACTCCTCTTTCTCCAAACAAAATTGCGTGCTGTCCGCGCTGTGTAACCGCGCCAATAATGCGATTGAGTTGATTAACTCTCCCCGCAAATAATGCCTGATTGTCGATTGGGGCGCTGGGAGTAAAGATCTCTCCCGATCGCATAAATCGCACCATCATATCTGGTGTTTCTGGTATTCCTGAGCTTGCCATTGACTAAATATCTACTTTCTGAGACTTATTTTGTCTAAAATATACTATATCTGAACATATTTTTGTTATTGTTTAATGCGATCGCGAGTACAATATTTTTATGCAGATCTACAAATTATTAAGGTTATGCAAACAATTCGGTTACAGCAAACTATAGAAAAAGATGGTGAAATTCATCTGTGCGATCTGCCTGTTGTCCGAAGTCAAGAGGTTGAAGTGATAGTTTTAATTTCTCCTTTTAGATATAAACTTGCTGCAATGGCACAAGATCCTCAAATTCAAGCTGAGCTTTCTCAGATTCAGCAAGAGTTTGCTGTTACAGATTTTGATGGTCTTTGAAGTATGACGGTACTGATTTCATTCAGCGCAATAGACAGAATTACTTTGAAACTTGAATATCGTCAAATGTAACTAAGAATGGATTGCCAGAACTATTACTATTAGTAATAGAAATTGATAAGCGTTTAATCTTATTCACTTCATTCTGAACCTTTTTAAAGGTTAAAATTGTGCGGTAATCAAGACCTTGAATACTATTAACTGTCATATAACCTTCACCCTTATAGCCACCTAATTCTAGAATACTAATAGAATGGGATTTACCTTCGTTGTCAATAATTTTTGTGTGAAGATCGGTATCAAAGTAGTTACGGCTGTTAAGTGTGAATTTTCTATCCTTGATTTGATTGGTGATTGTAAGGTTGCATTCGATATCTTCTCCTTTTCCTATGCAACCATAAAACTTGAAGACATAGTCTTCAACAAGTTTCTGATCCAATAGCTTTGGAGTAGGGGTTTGGGTTGGTATGGGCGAGGTTGGAGTAGGTGAAGTTGGAGGAATTGTTGGAGTGGGTGAAGTTGGAGGAATTGTTGGAGTGGGTGAAGTTGGAGAAGCTGTTGGAGTGGGTGAAGTTGGAGAAGCTGTTGGAGTGGGTGAATTGGGAAGTTGAGATGTAGGCTTTATAAAAATACTTTTTACTAAGTCAGGGAAAAATTGATTTGCACCAATTGCTGTCAAAATAGTGGCAAACGCTCCTATTAACGCTACCCAACCAGCTATATTATTGCTTTTTTTATTCTTTTCTTCTTCACTCATAGAAAATATTTTTTAGATGAATATAGGGGAATTATTGGATGCCACTGTATGGCTTGCAATATCCAATTCATTTTATTATAAATCCGTCATTCTAAAGATAGGGTTTTAAACCCATTTTTTGGTAGTCCTAAAAAGGAAAGGATCTATGTAAAGCTCTTAGGGCAAAGGTTTTATCGAATACCGAAAAATTAAAGTCCTTAAGTATCTTGGCTGTTTAGGCATTATTTCAACTGAATAAACCAATTCTGGACGAATTTATAACTCACCTTACGCAGAAGTCTAAAAAGGTTTCAGGGATTGCCATTCCAAGTAAGATTGCTGCAAAGCCTTAATATACAATTTGGATTTGAGAGCAAAATGATTGAGCTTAGAATTGAGTTTAAGAACCTCCAATTTCACATATCCCCACAAAGATGCAAAGAAGTGA
>NZ_LIRE01000232.1 GCF_001402795.1 Pseudanabaena sp. 'Roaring Creek' | reverse complement strand
ACCTTAGAACTGTTTAATTGCAAACGACAGTGCGGGGAACTAGCACGCATTCCGAGGTGTCGTGACCTAAATAACGTAGTCAGTTAAGACTTTGGCTGGTCAGCACGGCTCCTAGCTTTTGGCTAGAAGCCCCGTCACTTCAGTGCGGGGTTGCTGACGACTTCATTCCTTTTGTGCATCGGAGTAAATTGAACGCAAATTGCATTTGCAGTGCCAACCTTGAGTTGGCTTCAGTGTAGATCCTCTCTCTTCTATGAAGGGTACATCTCTGCTCTAAGGTCTTGATAATTCTTCCCAAAGGTTTCCATAAGGAGATCTGCTGGGGCATTGGAGAGAGAGAGGCTATCGGTCAATATAAGGACAACAATCAAATAAGATTCCTCCTCAAAACGTTTCCATATTGGGGCTTTGCGATCTATTTTCATTGATTCAAGAAGATCTAAAGTTCGTGTCCTCTGCTTATCGTCCATTGCTCTAGTCTTGCTTGTATGTCGGGGAGATCCGATTTCTGGATTACCTGCTGGGTTAGATATTCCGCACCTTGGGAAATTCCGACCTAGATAAGGGTAGAGAACCGAACGAATGTCAAAATGTTCTGGATCTGAATCAGTGTATGCTCTTTTAGTCATTTGATTCTCTTAATTTTTTTGTCTTTTGTACATCGGAGTAAATTGAACGCGAATTGCATTTCCCGTTCCAACCTTGAAATAGCCATCGCCTTTCCCTTTCAAATTAAGTAGATCCTCAACACTTAATCCGAAATCAGGACTGGTGTTTTGAGCCTCTTTTACAATTTGCATCTTAAGAGCGATTTTTGTGGCTACCTGAGCCTTGGTCGCATCGCCAAAGTCGCCCAATGACTGACTGCCTAAGATAAGCATTTCTCCAAACTTGCGATACTCTCTTGCCGAGATATTAATAATCCCATTGTCGGCATCCCGTCCTTTAGAGTTAGCTCCTCCCACAGTAAACCGATGCGCCTCATCAACTACGACTGCAAGCCGATATCGATCGCGATCGCTCGTACAATTGACTGGGATGTTGCCTTTGGACATCAAATAACGTCCAATCTTACGTAGCAGGGTATCAACCACAACGTAAGCGACAGACGGCTCAAGGCTTTTGAGTATTAGCCTATAGCTCTTAGACGATAAATCGTCAAGGCTAATCTGTTTCGGTTTGTCAAAGACTGGATGCTCGAATATTTTTTCGACTATGGCGATCGCGCCATCAACCCGATTAGCATATTCAGCATTTTTTGAGACTCTAGCCTCATCAGCCCCATCCTTCATGAGTTCGATTACGGTGCTAAAACTTGGCGCAGGATTATTCCATGTTTCAGGATCATCTGTAATTCCAGCTTGTTTATAGGCAAGCTTGAAGTAATCCTTTAGCAATGAAACTTGCCGATGCCCGGTACTGGGGATAAATGCAGAGAGCATTTCGATCAGGATATTGGTTTGGGCAAATACACCACCATCATGCGGATCTAAGCTATCTAGTTCCATAGGATTAATGCCATACTCAGCGATCGTGGAATGGCTGAGTATGATTGGCGATGCCGATGGAGTATCGATATCACCATGAAAATCGAAAATTACTACAGGGATTCCGAAATTACTTATTTCTTCGCTAAGTACTTTTAGGGTTTCAGTTTTACCACTGCCCGACGATCCAACCACGATCAGGAAGCCGTTAGTCTCGCGAGACGGTTCCCAGTAAACCGAATCATTGCCACTTTTCCCAATTAGGATAGACAACTTATTCGGGTCTAACAATGGCTTACGAACAGGAGTATGGACAAATTGCGGAGTTGTAGCGCCAAAGGGTTCAGCAGATGAGGCAGGTGGTTCAAGACTTTCCTTATCCTGTTTGTCAACCCATTGCTTAAGTTCAGAGGGAACTTCGTCGGGCGATCGCTTCAGCCAAAACCTGATTAACCTCTTAACGACCTTAGCCTGTTCATTTTCGGGCATAATCTTTAAGGATTGATGCAGAGATTCAACCTCTTTCGAGGTAGATCTCTTTGCAAATGCCGCCTCAACCTCCCTTGGGATTGGCTTTAAGTACCAAAGAGGGAAATCTTGAGGATTATTTTCGCTAGCCTCTTTTAAAGATTTATAGAGAAATTCTAAGCGATCGCAATCCATTTCAAGATATGCCTTATCGATTTCCTCCCACCATCTACCCGAAAACGCCCAAAAGCGTTCGGTATAAAGATCGTCGAAGTCGAGTTTTATGCGATCTATTTTAGGCAATAAAAACCGGAATAAAGCCATCATCTCGTAACCAAGCTATGAATTAATCCAAAATATAAAAGGTAGGCAACAAGTGATAGCAAGAGCCAATCTCGAAGACTGAAAGACCAATTGGTACCACTACATAGCTCATCCGAAGCGATCTTAAACAACTCCCATGCAGACCATCCCGCCAGCGAACAGGTTACAAAAAATTGAACGTTGTTAACCTTCAAAAATGCCGATGCGATAGATAACAAAGGCATAATTACGAAAAATAGTGGAACTATGATAGAAAGAATTGAATCCATCCATTGGGGGAAAGAACCACCCGATGAAGATCCTCCCTTGGGATTATTCCTTGGCGAGTCTACTGGGTCGCTCATTTTTAATCAACTCGCTTGCATTTGCTAAAATCTACGACTTGGTTCTGTCGTAAAACAGATCCACCACATTCGTAAGTCGGGAAAGTAGTTTGTTGAGAAGATGCAGGTTGAGACTGGACTCTGGGTTGTTGGCTAGCTAGAAAGTAGCAACCTATTGACGAAATCACAAAAAAGGATATTGCATAAATTAATGGATCGCCGCCGAAAGAGAAGGATTTACGGTTGGCATCACCTGCCCTTTCTGAAGCACCTTCAGCCTTTGCGTTGGCTACAAGTGCCTGAGTATTTGCTCTATGGGCTTCAGCTTTAGCCTCTCGCGCTTCTTGGGCAACCCGATCTAATTCTTTCTTGGTATATTCCAAGTGAACGCGATCTATGCTTGCCTGATTCTTGATTCCAGAAATGTCTTCTTTGACTTTACTAAATTGTTGATCGGTGTACTTGATATGGGCATCAAGTACCAGTCCCATTTGTTCAATCCGTTTCTCAAACCTTTTGATTTTCCCATTACTTACTGTGAAATGCTCTTGGCACAATGCAATCATCTCATTAGGAGTTCTGGTGGCGAGTTCACCTCGCACCCAATCCCGATTTCCTTCGGTCTGATATTTTTGTGGCAGTAAATCAACAATTTCTGCCACAACTAATTCGCTAGAATTTTCTACTGACATTTTTTTTCTTGTTTTCGATCGTAGATATAATCATTAAGTTGTTGATCCGTTTTCTTTGCAGCTTCACTATCGGGCATACCGCATTGAATGGCTTTTGTGGATAATGCTGTATCGCGAGGTTGTGCAGTTGTCTCCTGATGAAAAAGCGAGGTGAAAAGTTGAGGATTCTTATTACCAACCCGCATAAACGCAATAGAGATAATAGGTACAACAAAAATAGAAATACCTTTAATTACCGTTGGATTCATTAGGAACCTCTACTTCGTCATCATCAGGACCATCAATTTCTTCGTCACCAATTTTCCATTCGGAAGCTGGCAAAATCCAAACCTGAGCTTTGTGTGGCTTAATTCTCTTCCTATTGGAAAATTTTGCAGCGATCGCATCCAACTCATCCTCATTCAGATCGCTATCTAGCATCTCGTCAATCGCGTCATTGATACCGCGCATCAATGACTGCTTGCTAGCAGCTTGAACCAACTTGAAACCACGATCGTACTGAGCATCGCTTACTCTCATAAGCGATTCCTTTAGCTTAGGATCGATGCCACCATTCTCAGGGGGGGGAGAACTTTGAGGTTTCACCTTTTCTTTAGGTGAAGCATTTTTAACTGCGTCGTTAATACTGTTTGCGTTCATTTTTTTTGGTGATTGTAAAAAGATGGAAATTTATTCGACAACTCGGTACTTCAACTTACTTATGATGGCGATCGCCGCAATGCGATCAAAATACGGGGCATTCCCCGCATAAGTAGGTTGATTCAAAGCTTGGTTCAATTCGGGGTATGCACTTAAATCCAGTAATTGCAGCGCAGCTATTGCCCGCTGTACATTCCGCAGGGAAGGGCAACCAACGGGATGTTGAAGATGGATAAGCCTCGTTATCATTTTTGCGGAGTAATCCTGCCGGCTACCCAGTTTGATGATCCCTTTATCCGGCTCTTGGAGAGCCAGATCTATCTGTTCTTGGTCTAATGTAGCGGCTTTCATTTTTAAATCTGTCGTGACATTTTCGCGTTCGTTTTAACTTTGTCGCGACTTAACAGCGACATAACTATTGATAACACTGTTGTCATTTGTTGTCAACATGAAAACACTTTTTGTCAATTTATTTACACAGTTAAATCTTTCGCGACATTTTCGCGTCCGTTTTAACTGTGTCGTGACAGTAAAGCGTCGATATCATTGTTTTCATGTGTTGTCAACAGTATGCACGTTAATATTGAAAACATTGTTGTCACTATTTGCTTATGCCTAGCCCATATATCGGATTAAGATGCCCTAACGATCTTCATGAAGCCCTAGTAACTTACCTAAAGGAGAACGGAGAGAAGCTCTCTCCTTTTATCCTGAGACTAATCGCAAAGGAAATAGGCTTTAACAAGGCGAACGATGACCTAAGCATCAAAGAGCGGTTAGAAATTCTTGAAAAGAGAGTGGCAAGTCTTGAAAATAAGATTGAATAGATGGCATTGTCTCTTAATTAGCTATTTATGCTGGGAAAACAATATCAACTGCTTATTGTTGCTAACAAGTCTGATCGTCCTACTTATTGCGGCGATCGCTCAGCATTTTAAATTAAGAGAATAAAAACCGAAAATGCCCCTCAACCCCGAACCCATTTTGCTTTTACCAAGTAAAATCTTGTACGATCAGATTATTTCTACTTCGATAATGCACCCTTTGGAGGGGAACGCAAATGAGGTGAATCGCAAGACTCAAAAGGCGATCGGTGAATCGATTCAGTTATATGGCTTTCTAGAGCAATTTGTGGTCGAGCCACATCCAGATATTCCTGGTGAGTACAGGATACTTGGAGGCAACCATCGGTATCTAGAAGTTCAGGGGGATACTAGATGCAATGTAGTCTTTGGACTGACTGACGCACAAGCCAAAAAACTTTCACTCGCACTGAATACTCATGGCAACCCCAACGCTCAAATGCTGGCATCGATGTTGGGTGAAATATACGAAGTAGAAGGGGCTGATGCAGCGATCGGGATACCTTATACTCCTGACGAAATCGAGAAAATTGTAAATCAACCACTTCCACCAATAACAAACGAAGAGGAGACATGGAAAAAAATTACACTTGATGTTCCAGATGGGATCTATCAGGTATTGATGCAAGCGGTCGAAAAAACGGGAATAGCCCATAAAAGTCCATCAAAACGAATAGTAAATGCATTAGAGTTAATCTGTGTTGAGTATATTTTTAGTCAACATGCTACGACTGTGGAAACAAGCTTATAGTTAGATGCAAAAGCCAGATAAAGAAGAGAGGTCAAAACCAAAAATAAGAAAATTGACAGATGCTTTGCGAGGGAAGATTTATGCGCGAGTATCAATGACTGGCAATGCCAAAAAATGTTGGGATGATGAAGTCGATCCAATCTGTACCGAAGAGGAATTTAGGAAATGGAGAACCGATCCTTGCCTAAAAAGAGATATCGAACATGCAAAACATCAGTTCAAGACAGCACAGAAGGCAAAATTCTACAGATTGACTGCCGATCGCTTAGAGAATTTCTTGAAAAATGGGGTCACTCGTACCCAGACAATAAAACGAACAATAAAATCTTATTCCGTCAATCCTATAACTCACGAAACAAAACTAATTGGATTTTCCGTGATTGAAGGAACTACCGAATCTCACGATCCCTTTCCCGAAAGGCTTATCTATGGGTTAACTAAAGCATTGGAAGGGAATAAAATGCCCGTTGAAGATGCGATCGTAACATTGGCGGGCGAGGGTGTCCTCGGTGAAGAACAATTACGATCAATCTCAACGGCAACCAAAGATTATCAACAAAAACTTATAGGGGCTATAGATGGCAAGGTTATCGGCGATCGCGTCAACAGTCGAGAAACAATTACAGTTGATATCTCCGACGACTGATAGTGAGACAATGCTTACTGGTGAAGATCTAACTAGGTTTGCTGAAGATCCTGTTGGATTTGTCAAGTATATGGAACCAGATACTTTGTTGACATCTGATCAGATATTGATCATGGAGTCGGTTAGAGATAATCGTCAAACTTCGATCGCCGCCGCTCACGGGGTAGGAAAAACATGGTGTGCTGCTTGGATACTTCTGTGGTATGTCTTTGCGGTTCGAGGTAAGGTTTTATCGACAGCACCAGTTCGGGAGCAGGTTAAAGAGCTTTTATGGAGTTATATTAGAAAAACGTATGACAAACATGCTACTCGATTTGGCGGTAGGCGGATTGAATTAGCAATCTACTTGACCGAGGAAGCTAAAGCGATCGGTTTTACCGTTCAGTCCTACAACGAAAATAGCTTCCAAGGTCGTCATGCAACTCGACTGTTGATCATTTTTGACGAGAGTAATGGTATTAGCCAAGCCGTAGACGAAGGTGCTTCGAGTTGTTTAACAGGCGATCGCAACAGGATTTTGCGTATAGGCAACCCAACTATGAGTGGGACTCCCTTTTGGAAAGCTTGCCGCAACGGACACTTGCGAATCCCAGTATGGAATCATGACAATGTTTCTTGGGCGTACTTTAAAAATTCTGATGGGATGCACCGACTAAAGCCTGAAATAGACGCAAGAATAAGAAGATCTATAAATCACCCTCAATACAGGCTTGAGCCTATCAAACCTCAAGTAGAGTGGGATGATGATTTACCTAGAGACAAAGTTGATGGCGCTGTATCTATCGGCTGGATCGAAGAAGTCCGATTAAATCGACATGAAAATTCACCATTCTGGATGGGACGAGTTGAAGGGATCTTCCCAGAAACATCTGGAAGTGCGATATTGCCACAGCCCTGGTTTATGGCAGCAAGAGAGAGATACGATATCAATCCCGAATGGTGGGAAACCTATGCAACTAGAGGACAGGAATGGTCTTTTGGTGTCGATGTTGGAGATGGTGGCGATGCTCACGCTATCGTTGGCTTTCATGGCAAATTATTAAAGATATGTAAAATTATCCCTGGTCTCGGAGATCGAATGGACACTGTTCGCATAGCGAAGATTGTTGCTAAAGAATACCTTGAAGTCTATGGGGGAACTGTCGGAGTAGATCGAATAGGCGTTGGGGCAGGAACACTAGGCTGGTTACTAGATAATGGTTACGATGCGTGGGGAGCTTCTTTCGGCAGCTCGGCAGTATCAAAAAATGATGAAGAGATTAAAGACACTCAAGGTACTTTTTTAGACTGGAAAACTGAAGCATTTTGGGGACTTAGAGAGTTTCTTGCCGCTAGATTCGATGATGAATTATCAGCCATTGCACCTTTAGGAGACTTTGAAGATGCGCTGATGGAAGATTTAAACGGTATTTACTACGAAGAGAAGCATAGAGGTACTTGCATTGAAGACAAAGCTAACACTCGAAAACGACTAGGGAGGAGTCCAAATGCTGGCGATGCTGCTGCAATCGCATTTGCAGGAATAGCTAAAACAGATAATATCTTGTGGCGATCTGCATACAGCTAAAAATATACATGGTATAGTAGGTGAGGCTTCGCGGTGTTGACAGCACCCAAGCCACTACACATTAATCTTACAAAACCTGCAGCCTTGAACAAAATCTTACTCTATAGAGATCAAGATTTTACCATCCTTCCAAAAAAGGGTAAAATCTATGTCTAAAAAAATAACCCATGAAATCGTTGAAGCTAGTTTTAATGAAGCTGGTTATCAGCTAAAAAGTCAATACGAACGAAATCAAGACAAACTTTTGTTTGTATGTCCAAACGGTCATAATCATTCGATATCTTGGTCATCATGGAAAACTGGAGTAAGGTGCGGAAAATGCCCTAATCCTAAAAGAACTCCTCATGAAATTGTAGAGGCAAGTTTTAAAGAAGCTGGTTATCTGCTAAAAAGTCAATACGAACGATGTGAAGACAAACTTTCTTTTATTTGTCCGAATGGGCATAATCACTCAATCACTTGGATGGATTGGAGGCGTGGGTCTAGGTGCGGAAAATGTCCTGTAATATCGTCTAGAAAAATCCCTCATGAAGTAGTAGAAGCTAGCTTTAATGAAGCGGGCTATCAGCTAAAAAGTCATTATGAACGCTGTCAAGATAAACTCTCTTTTATCTGTCCGAATGGGCATAATCACTCAATCACTTGGATGGATTGGAGAACTGGAGCTAGGTGTGGAAAATGTGCTGGCTGGTATAAAACACAAGAAGAGGTAGAATCGATCTTTGCATCTGAAGGGTACATACTTCTTTCTGAGTACAAAAAATCAGACACCCGCTTAAATTATTTCTGTAATAAAGGTCATTCAAGTAGCATTACTTGGGAATCATGGAAAGCAGGAAATCGCTGCGATTTTTGCGCCCGCAATATGAGAAGCTTTGATTACGTTAGAGACTCTTTTATAAAAGATGGATACACCCTGCTAACTAAGCACTATGAAGGCTGCCACCAAAAGCTAGAGTTTCTATGCCCTGAAAAGCACGCTCATACTACTTAGACAAATTTTATTAATAATCATGCTTTAAAATGGGATGTCATCATAATCGGGATTTGATTGAATTGCTGGGGGCGCAATTGGAGAAACAGGTGTCTGATGAGTATTGGCGGCAGATATAACCCTCGATGGGTTCGGGGTTGAGGGGCTATTACTACCTTCAATCAGTTGAAAAGCATTGCAATTAAAGGAAACTACCTTTTCCTTATAACCTTCTTTTTCAACTGAATCAAATCGAGTACTGCCATCAAACAAAACGAGATCGCCTTTCTGTAGCAAAATGAACTCTTCAACATTTTGCCATACAGTCACCTTAATTTTTTTGGACAACTCCTCATCATTCTTTGTAAATTCGAGACTGCAAATGGCAGAGCCGATAAGCTTCTGATTGTTTGTATATCTACTCTCTGGCTGGCATTCAAGCCTCAGAGTAATGCAAATGCTGTTCATTTTCTTTTAATTTGCTATTTAGCAAAAGTTTATATTCTGGAAATTTGATATGCGAAAAGATTTCGCGATCGCATAAATCACTAGAGAGCGGTTGGATTCTGGACTTAAGGATTTCTTCAATCCTGCCAGAAGGGAACATCAGCACTTTGGCTAATTTGCCTCCGCGCCCATTTTGCGAATATTCTGAGAGGACGTACCCATGCCATCGGGGATTGATGGACGGAGATTCTGGGGTACATCCCCCAAAACCCACAGATTTTGTCACGTATTGCCCTACAAGGGGTTCTCTTGCTGCCATGTTTTAGTTTTCCAGTAGTTTATCGAGAAGAGTAATCGACTTGGATATCACCATAGAGACTTCACTCACTGAACTATTACCAATGTCATAAGCGTTAAAAACCTTAGCCAATGCACTAGCCACACCCGAAAGTTTGGCAACTGAGTGAATAAATTTCGGTACTGGTTCATCTTCCCCACTTGCGAGATAGGTCGAGTAAATGGCGATCGCCTCAAAGAATTTCTTCTGAGCTTTATTAACCAAATCTCTTACTTTTGAGGGGGAACTTCTTTGGGTAACTGCCTTATCCAGTAAATCCCTAGCATTCTCAACCAAGGAAATAAACATTTCCTTCTCGTTGGATTGGGGTAGTTCAGGTGCGACCAATTCTGTTTGTATTAACTTTTGCTTGAGTGCCATTTTTTTCCTTTTTGTTTGTGTACGCAATGAAAAGGCAGGATTGTTGTTTTTGTCAACAACCGTATATAGAGCCGTCTTTCAATTCGCGAAGCTTACTGAGTTCGTACCGAGCAATATCCAAACTACGGCATTCCCTATAAATGGGATCTCTACAATCTAAAAACTTTCTCTTGATTCGGAAGATCATTGAACATTGTCAGAATTTATGCTTAAGAAGGATGGCATGTAAAGCTAAGACGACAAAACCTTTTACTCCGTTATCCCATTCAATAATGGGATCTCCCGATGCTCTTTCAAATTCAACAATCTTGCCAATCATATTATTAGGAACAATATTGTCCCCATAGGTAATATCTTTAATAGCTAACACTTCAACTCCTATCAAATTTTTTTCAATTTGTGATAACAAAATATTTTCCTTGAATAAATAAATTACAGAAACAATCTCTCAATACAGGCTTTAATGCGATCGCAATGGCAAGCTTTATCTTCAATTTTTGGATTTTTATTGCCTTTACACCAACAAAGGAGCGCAACATTGCCCGTTTGATTAACTACATCAGCAATGAATTGAAGCTCTCGCATAACTTCTGAAACAGTGGGATTCTTAAATCCTTGAGCAATATGCAAACCCTCAATGGTATAGATCGGAGCATTGGTATAAAATGTCATCTCAATGGGCATACAATCTAACTCTTCAGAGAGCTTGAAATTATCCCAAAGCCACAAACCGCAGTTTTTTACAGAAGCATCTCTATACTTCTCCTCATTGAATCCGTAAGGATTTCCGAGAAATGAGGTGCGATCGCATATTACACACTGATATCCTGCTGGTGGCGATCGGACATGCCCGACAATAATTTTGCTCATTTAGCTTCCCATCCTCCATCAATATATTCCCAAGCCCATTCCTTCCAACCATTGTGAAGAGCTGCGTCTAACTCTTCCTTATCAAGATCCGCAAAATTCTCAACAATTTCTTCCAAGGGAAATTCGCCTGTGCGCTCACCGTCAGTGCTAATTGACAGGGTAAATTTGATAATTGTTTTTCTATTCATTTCATCACATGATTATTCGCAATAAAAATTAGTCTTTACCAATTTGATTTCTTTATCTGCGATATTCCCACTCGGAAATATGCAGGAACTACTATCACAAGTCATCTCTGCGTACTGTCCTGGCGAAACTTTAATATAAACACGGTTGCTTTTTTGTTCACAAATGCGAAACTTTGCACCTAACGTAAGATCTGAAACAAATAATCTTTTAATCATGGTGCGAAACTCTCCATTATTTTTTGAGCGAACAGACATGGGACTCCATTCCCTATGCCCATACAATTGACATCATCTTTATCGGCATATTCGAGATCGAGTGGTACTGTTTGCCAAACTGCAAGAGCGGCAGTTGAAATCCTAAATGCCTCACCATTTATTACGATGGTGTACTGCTGGGAATGTCCATCGTGACCAAGTGCCTTGATTGTTGGCGTAGGGGAATCCTTGGGTATTATTACCGCAAACAGATTTTCGTACCCTTTCTTCCTACGGGACCCATCCTTACTAATTAAGCAGGTCTGCCCATCAATATCAAAACCTTGTTCGATTAGCGATGCTCTTTGCCAATTGGTTAATTTGATTGGCTTCAAGCTGGGAATAATCCCTGCTTCTTCGATCGCATCATACCAACTGACCCAAGGCAACAGTCCCGAATCAGGATTCCTAGAATGCGTAGGTACAAGCGGTTTTAGGTATCGACCAGATGATTTGCGGATCGCTCTTAGGATTAACCGTTTCCGAACCTGCGGCACACCGAAGTCTGCGGCACAGTATACGCTATACCAGTAGTAATAATCCTCTGCCAAGAATGGCAGAATTATTTGATGGAAGGATTCGCAATCCTCCCTAGCGTATCCAGCAACATTTTCGATCGAGACTGTCTCGGATTTAGTTTCTGCGATAGATCGAACAATCGCTCTCGCAAATTGGCGATCTAAATCGCTTTCTTTACCCTCAACATTTGCATAGCTGAAGCTTTTGCATTCTGGGGAAAATTGGGAATGCCCTGTTTCAATCCGTGAATAATCATACGATCGCACATCGCCACATACAACGTACTCTGCGCCATTCCTATGGCAAAAATCGACAGCAGGTTGGTGAATATCAATGCCAAATACACCTTTATACCCAGCCTGTATCGCTCCTATGCCAAATAAATCGAATCCAGTAAATGCAGTGGCAAATGTCTTTAGCATTCTTGTTGATAATCCCAAAGACCTTGTGCGCCTTTGTAGGGAATTGGTTCATCGCATTTGCGGAAATTCTCAAAACCCCACGCAAAACGACCCTCACACCAATCACCAAGCTTCAATTCAAGCTGAGTTTGATCGGCGATCGCAATTAAACGATTGCTATTCTGTTCGCGGAGAAGATCGGTAGTAAAAGCACCTACCATCTTTTTGCAGTACACCAAGTCAGCAAACATGACGATTGCACCTACAGGCAAATTGTATCCCTCGGTAATAATCGGCATCAATTGTTCGTATTCCGATTTAGCCAACGTTCCAAATAAAGAAATAGTTTGGAAAGGTGATTTACATAGGTTCTTTTTGCCCGCATGAATTGCAACCTGCCCGCGATACTTTGTGTACCAAGTTCGAGTCTCATTAGTTTTGATGCCCATAAGTGAGGCATAGGGCTGATGGAAGGTTAATCCTTTAATATTTATCAAGGCAAGTCCCTCGGTGGCTAATAAATTTTAATACGTTATTGATACGTTTGTCAAATTTCCTTAGAAATAGTTGGTGGGTTCATTCTCCAAAGTGTTCCGAGAGGCAATCTTCTAATAAGTCCTTTTCCAGAGCAGACGGTTGCAGTCTCATCATCATGTATCATCTTCAATCGCAATCCGGGGTACATATCCCATCCGCCAGCCCTTCGATATTCCGAGCGAATCTTTCTGGGGAAGCGATCGCCTAATTTCCCGTCAACCCAATCATTGAGATATTTGTGAACGATAGTACAGTGTTCACCTTCGGTTGTGGGAGGGTCCCAATACCAATCATTAATAGAATTGGTATCAATTTCTGGTAGGTTCGGGGTTGGGGGACACAGGATGCAGTTAACATGCGAGAAAACTGCGCGACCTTCCTCGAAAGAAAGGACTACACTGATCAATTCTTCAGTAGCTATAAAACATTCTTGACAATATATTCTGCCTTGTGAAGCCTTAGATTTGATAAAAACAGTATCTTCCGTGATTGTCGAAGTATTGATTGCCTCGGCAGACTTGTTAAGGATCGGTGTTGACATGTTGGCTACTGCGATCGCAGTAAGATAATTTTTCTGAATGGAATGATATCTTTAGAAAAATCCATTTTTATTGACAACTATAGGTTCCTTTAACTCGTAGAGATAGTTAAGGGACTTAATAACACATAAGTCTCGGATTGCTTCTGGTACTTGCTGGATGAAATTTTGATACTCTGCCGAAGTCTCTTTATGATTTCGGAATTTAGCAATTTCATTAGCCCATGCGTTGATTAAATCATCAGAAACAAGACTGCATTCTGAAATGGGATAAAATTGCCCAGGGACATTTCCATACCAAAGCCTTGGTTCTTTTGTATTGCCATCTCTAGACTTTTTAACCACGATAAAGACATGTTCGGATCGCATAACAACTTCTCCATCTTGAGGAGGTAATTCAAATGCGATCTGAGGGTATTCTGGATTCCATTTTTCGCAATCAGAAATTGAAAATACTGCACCAGCATGGGTCTTAACAATTGTTTTATCTTTATTCCATCTATCGACAGCAAATAAGGTTTTGCTCGAAAGGTGGCGATATTTTTCTATGGTTTGCATTAGAAAAAGTCCTCGTTTGCTATCTCTGGTTCAGGGATTGCGCCGCCTACATTTTTAGGAATTGATAAGGTTTGTTGATCGGGCAAGATCTGCAATTGTGTTGATATCGTATCAGATGGGATAGCTAGACGGTCGAGCAACGAAATAAATCCATTACCAATCCTACTATTTTTGCCATCAAAGGGGACTTTGACAACACCACCCATTTTCCCGTTCCGACTTTTGAGCTTACCAATTTCGATCATTCCAGTATTTGGAGAATTAGAGTTGTACATCTCGTCACGGTAAACGTAGATGACTTCATCGGAATCTTGCTCGATGTTGCCCGACTGTTTTGCATCTGATAGAGTTGGGCGCTTATCTTGACGTTTCTCAAGATCACGATTCGTCTGTACCAAAATAAATATTGATATTTTTAATTCTTTCCTGAGCCTTTTTAATTGCCTCAAGCACTCATTTACATCCTTGGTATCGTCAAAGGATCGACGTTCGGGATACATCAATTGTAGGTAGTCGATGAAAATAGCTGATACAGGTCCATTCTCAATGATGAAAGTCCTCACCCTTTGGCACATTTGCTCTACACTTTCGAGCGCATCGTAAACATAAAGCTTGGTTTTTCTATATGCAGTCACCACCTTATTAAATAAAATGCGATCGCCGTCCGCACCAAAATCGTGATACCTAATTGAGTCGCTGGGCAATCCTGTATTCATCGTTGCATGTTTAATCGCCGCCTCTTCTTTGGATACTTCGAGTGAGAAGTAGAGTACAGATTTATCTGGTTGTTCTAATGCGATATTTTGCGCCCATTGAAACGTCAGAGTAGTTTTCCCATGACTAGGACGACCGTAAATAGAAACGATTGAATTTTCGGCAGGTTCTCCAATTGAATCAATTTCTGGAACACCTGTCCCCAATGTTTTCTTTAGCACCAGTTCGGGATTTGCTAATTTCTCTGCCTCAACTTCAGCAACATACTCTTCGAGTACCGAGCCAAAAGTCTTAAACTGATTCCCCGACGTTTGCAAAGTTAGGAATTCGAGAAACTTTTGTTGGGCAATCGCAGTAAGGTTTTTTAAATCCTTCGACTCATCAGTAAATAATTTAATTAGTTCACGCCCTACCGATTGCCCAGTCCGTAAAATGTATTTTTCCTTGATCACCTTAGCTTGAAATACCAAGTCATTATCGGCAAATGCCTCAGCGCGATCGCGATAGGTTTTTAGATCTTCCTTACTAATTTTGTCCCCAAGTCCCTTGCGAGATAGCCTTTGATGGACACTCAATATATCAACAGGCTCCAACTCCCTAGAGAGTTCGAGGCAGACTTGGCAGATTTCACGATTTAATGGTCGGTAAAAGTGTTCGGGAGATACATGAATACCTAAAACCGCATTTATGCGGCTAGCATCTATCAAAAACTGCCCAATGCAGAATATTTCTGCGTCAAGATCTTGTGGAGGGATCGAACTAGCGTTGATTGGAATCAGATTTGTTGATTCCTGCTGCGGCATTTCCTCAAAGAAAGAAAGCCAATCACTAGGTGATCGCAATTGGTATCCGTTAAAAGATTCTGTACCAAACTGCTCATCACAGTCACCAATCGATTTATCTTGCCATTGCCCCCAGTCGGCAAACTTGACCGATGGCAAATTGGTAGCTAAGTTCTTGTAAGCGGTCAGGATGTTGCCCTTTTTCCTATCCTGCGTATTGGCATCGCACAGGAGGGTATGGGCAGTAGCGATTGAATATTTCGAGTGAAGTCTAGAAAGGCTTCTTGTGCCAAATATCCCACCTGCACCACCGACCATGATTACCTGCGGGTTCGTTCGCCATTCAAAAAATCCTCGAATCATGCTTTTCAACGCGCCTTCGCAGTACTTGATCTCATACGGAGATGAGTTATTGAATTTTGGCGATACCCATATAAACAATGGGTTTTCGTCTGTCTCATGCAGGTGATTGTCTCCTGTGAACACTCCCCATGTGTACTTGACGGTGCTGCGATCATCTAGCGCTTTCTGTGCGCCGCATAATAACCCTGTAATCGGATCAATTGCGGTAATTCCATACCCACCATCCAAGGCGAATAGCCAGTGTTTAGCCTTTGCCAAATTGATTTCAGGGTTAGTTAGCCCGCGCCTGAGCAAATCTTCTTGCTGCGAAATCGTTAACTTCGGTTCGTATGACCTGATCTTGCGATCGCGTTCTTCCATCGACAACACAGGAGCTTTTGAAGATTTTGCTGTGCGAATTGCTTGGACCTTGTTGCTGTAGGTTTCATCTTTGGCTGGCGAGTAAAGCGAAGCACCAATACTGTTTGTGCCTTTGCGAACGTAACCCAACGGTGGTTCGTAATTGCTGTAGCAGTGAATCAAATCTTCCCCAGATGAGCGACAATCCTTGCGTTCGCCGTTGCAAATCGGGCATGATCCTCTGAGAATAGTAAATTCCTGTGTCATGAAGCTACCTGATTGCTTTGGATTTTGAGACGGGCTTGATGCTGGAGGAAAGGCACATACTGTGCGAGGACTTGCCCGAATTCGTCAATGGGAGCTTTTGAATTTCTCGCAAGTACATGATTACCGCTAACTAGGTCTTCAAGGAAACCTCTCTCGGCGCATTTATCAACAAACGCATTCAACTCTGCGATCGCATCATCTGCGGTTAATTGTTCCTCTGATGGGTATCTCTCCCACATGAACTCAACCTGTTCAGCTTTTACTCGCCTACCTATCGGTTTCCATAGGCACGAACGCATGGTTGTTGTTGTCCTTGGCTCAACTTGTTGCTCCTGTAATCGTTCCTGAGCTTTTTCAATCGCGATCGCCTCTTCTACCAATGTCTCGAACAAACCCCAATGTTGACTCCGATAGCATTCTGTAGCCATCCTCGTAACATAATCCTTCGCCTTACTTGGTTCTGTGCTTTGTTTTAAATCCCTTTTTCGGGCGATCGCGGCATCGACGATGTGAGGGTTCCAGTTGTTGTATTGCTCACCCAAATGCCATCGACCAAAGCCCGCATCAATTAGTCCCTGTGGCGCAAAGCGATTCTGTGCCCTCCCAGACTTGAAGCGATTGCCCATTGGATCTGATGGTATTTGCTTCTCCAAAATTTCTGGCGATCGGGAAAGGGGGGTAGGGGGGATTGGGTCTTCTTTCCGATCTGAACCAAGTGCTTGATTTTTTTGGCTCTCTTGAATCTGAGAATTTTGCGAAGAAGAAAAATTGCTTTTTTCTTTTTTTGTAGTTGGATCAGTAGAAAGATCAGTAGATAGATCGGTTGTACAGAGAAGATCGATTCGATCAGGCGAACTGATCGATTCGATCATACCCACCTGATCGATTCGATCAGGTGAACTGATCGATTCGATCATACCCATGTGATCTGATAGATCACCCATGTGATCTATCAGATCAGCTTGTTGGAATCTAAAGCTTTCAAATCGGAGCTTTGCAGGTTTTATTATTTCCCCAAGCTTGGCATAATCAATGCGATACCATTTCGTCCTGTTTCCTTTATTCCTGTTGAATTCGCCAGAAATTAAAATACCTTGAGCCTCAAGACTGACAATAATCTTTCTGATAGATACTTCTGGGATAAATGGAAGTACTTTTTCCCAACTTTTGTAAGTGTTCCAGATCCAATATGCGCCATCATGAAAATGAATCGGACTTTGCTCTTTAGCCTTTTCTTGAACCCAATGGTCAATCTCTTGAAGAATCATTGCTGCTCTTTCACCAAGGGCAATTGCGACTACAGCGCTACAACTTCTCCTGTATAAATCTTCCCTTAATAGTTCTTTGCATAATTCTGATAGTGACATCGCTACACCTCATCAGAATAGTTATGGGTGTGAAATTCTCTTGGTTCAATTCCGAACTCTTGAATGAAAATAGATATTTCATCATCATCTAAAGCATCATTGAGATCTCTAGGGCAAAAATCTTTATGGGTCATTACAAATCCTGAAAATAGTTTGCACGATCGCATCCGAACAAAATCGGTGCGTAAATATAGACGATCGACAACTACATGTGGTAAAATCCAAATATTGTTCGGATATACAAGTAGTTGCGATCAAATTGACAAGTAGGCGATTTAATTGCGATTAGTTGATTTCTGAGATGGTTGGATAAAAACTCGTTGCCTGACGAGTCATCAATATTTTCAATCGCCTTTACATTAGGGGTCCAGCCTATGTTGAGGCGATTGTCATATTTAGGGGCGGATCGCGTTCGGATCTTTGATTTAATGAAGCCATATTGAACACAGGTATTTCGTTAATGTTAAGAAGTGGGGTAGAGTTGTAATGCATGGCGATTTAAGTATTCGATAACTATGGCAACGTAGCATCAGTGGTTCTAATACAATATCATCATGTTATCGATACGATCGATTAAAATTATGCAGCATTAAGAACGTTTTCAATTCGGTGAATGCGTTCGTTAATATTCGCCTTAATTTTTTTGAGGTCAAACAACTGCTCGAAAGAACCGTAGATTTTATAAAGCTGTGCAAGTTTTATAAGACCATTTGGCTTGCGATCGCCACCAAGCTCTCTCCTAAAGGAGAATGGATCAAATTCGCAAGTGAAGCAGATATCAGCAACGCTAAGACCTTTGAGGCGGCATAGTTCATCTATATTGCCATCAAGGATATCTTGTGGTGTTGCTGCCAATATTGTGCAGAGAGTTAGGTAACTGACTACATGAGGTGGAACTTCTTCGATCCACCTATTAAGAGTGGATACGTTAAAACCAGATTTCTTAGCAAAGGCATGGTTAGCCATTGAATCTTGCCAACAAGGGTTTAACGTAATCATCTAAAAATACTCAATATGTGGTATAAAGAGTATAAATTAACCTTGTTCATATTGTCAAACATTTTTGAATAATAGTTTTTTCATTGTAATTTTGGACAGAAAAGAGGCTAAAGCGATCGCGGGATCGGCATCATGATAGTATTTAGAATACGCCCGATGCTTTGCAGATAAAGCATCTTCGTTGTAACTTTAAAAAAGCTGCGGATTTTTCCTCCGCAGCTTTTTTGTTGGTCTTGTGGGTTCGGGGTTGAAGGTCAATGGGATCAAATATTTCGCCAAATACCATCGTCTTTTCTGTTTTCGCCACGCAAGTCCAAATTGCGATCGATATAAGTTTTCAAATTTTTATTCCGAATTTGAATTACGCGATCGCTAGGTAATTCCCTATGCATTTCAGCTTCTAATTTGGTTTCAAAACCTCCTTCCCATATTGGGTTAAATAAAGCTCCACGATCGACAGTAACCTACCAAAGAGGTTTATTTAACGATTGCTTAATCTCTTTTGTATTAGTTCCTTTCATGTTTATGTATCGCTAATTAAGTTCTATTTTAAAGTATGCCAGGGGCGATCGCTAATATCGATTCAATTTTTACTTCAATACAGAATCATATGTCGGGCATTCCTTGACAACTTAAGGAATTATCGATCGCCTTTTAACTTATCTGGATAGTACTTGGCGATCGCCTTTTTGGTAAATGCGGAAGTATCAGGGAAAGCACATACAGCCTTTCTGACTGGCTTTGGATCTGGCAAATTGCACGGTAAAATATCCAGAATGTTGAATTCATACTGTGATTCTTGCATCATGGCGATCGCTATCCCAACAGGTTCGACATCTTCACTAATCAGGCTACATTTTGTAGCTCCATAGCTCTCTTAAACATCAACAATTCATTGACCTTGCCGCGATCGCAGCCATCAGAACTAATAGTTCCTTTACGTTGGAGGATTACCTTTTCCCATCCTGAATAAAGCGATCGCACATAATCGGTATCGCTATTGCTGGCAAATACATGTGCGCCTCTTGCCGACATGTTTTGCAATACGTTAAAAAGATGAACTTGTCCTTCAACCCCGAACCCATTTGCGGTGTAATTATCATAAGTTTTATCGTATGGAGGATCGGCGTATACAAGATCGTTCTCTTGAACTCCACGTAAGGCGAGAGTAAAGGACTGGCAAGTTATTTCGGCATTTCTTATCAGCATTGATACCTCTGATAAATGCTGATGATTGGGGAAGCATGGTTTAAGCTGTTTGTTCCAGGAAATATTGAACTCATTCTTCCTCTTAGAAACTCGGTAAATCCCGTTGACCCCGGTTTTGTTGAGGTAGATATACTGTGCCGCGATCGTAAACTTTTGTTTATCGGTCATGCTATCAATCCACTTTGCCCCAGTGTTGATGTCACGACATTTTGCCACATTGTATTCTTTTCTTACTGATTGATAGTCTTCTATACATGCTGGCAGCTTAATATCATGGAGCGATCGTAGTAAACGTATTGGATTACGCTGGACGCAATGCCACGTATTTATTAATTCGGGCGTAATATCTGAGAGATATACTTTCCTCGGCACAGATAGTAACAGCATATTTAACGCTACTGCCCCCCCTCCGAGGAATGGCTCATAGTAATTGCTAAACGTGCCTTTACCAAACTTGGGTGGCATTAATCTAGCGATCGCATCAACGAATTGACCTTTCCCACCTACATACTTCATAAAAGGCACATTAAATTCTTTTTTATTTCTCATCGTTTTACTAATTCCCAATTGCTTTTAGTAAATTCAACAAACTAAAATCCTATATGTTACCCACGTAAGCAAACTAAGCAGTATCAGGCTCCCTGGAATGTATTTCATTCAATCTCTCCTTAACTTTTTTAATTCTTTCTTCGGTTGTTATTGCGATCGCGCCCAATTGAATAGCGATCGCTCTTTTGTTCTCAGTTATGTCGTAATGGGGAATAAGGCGATGGTTTTGAAACCATTCTTTTTTTAATCCCAGCCGACCAGCAAATTCTTGAAGTTCAGTTAGGCTATCAGATGTTAGGTGACACCATAGTTTCCCTTTCCACCTATTTATTGCAGCATCAACATAAACCATATTCATTCATCCACTCTAAGGAATGGAGGACTCTGGCATCTAGCGAAGTCTCATGTAAAGGAATCCAAAGCACCTCACCTTCAAGATGGTCGCTTACGGTTAAGCCCATCAAAATCGTGTTGAGATGGACGATATAGCCTTCATTTAAAGCTGCTTTACCCTCCCTTCCAATCAAAGGGATTCCAGGCTGTAGCAAAATTACATGTGAGAAATATTTGTTTGTAATCTCTCGGCAACGGTAAATATAATCTGTCAATTGATGCTGATCGAATAGTGTCTCGCCTTGGATAGCTGCAAGCGTATAGGCGATCATGTCCATTGGGGTGCGATCGCTTATAAAAGTATCTTTGAAACTGCCCCATAATTCTTCAGCAGCATCCAAAATTAATTCCTGAACTGTTAAACGTTCATCGAACGTCATAGCCGCATCTGGGGTAAAACCCAATTCTTGCATCACTTTACTGGTAGACGTTCTTGCGAATGGTATTCCAGTCAATTCGCTCAATTCTTGAGCTAGGGTTGTCTTACCAGTGCAATGTGCGCCACATAATCCAAGATTTTTATTAATCATTTAATTAAGTTACTAATCCTAGTTAAAATCTGCTCTTTTGCAGATACTTGATTCAGTGCGCGATCGCTAATTTCATTTTGACCAATCGACATCAAATATCGAGTTCGGCTTATATCCAACACCTCTGCTCAGTGTTATTAATTCTAACAGTTGATAAATTTTCAATTACCTTGATTTCATTCAGCTTGGCGCAAAAAGTACAGGTTACTTTGTCACCTTTTTTGTAATCAACGCTAACGGTGTGCCACCACTTGCTGCAATGTTCGCATTGCAAATGTTGGTGAGTTTCAGTCATTACTTTCATTTTTTTTTCTGCCCCGATCGCCAGCGATCGCTCTTGTAAATTCCAATTCATCAATGCGGTTTTCGAGATATTGATCGACTAATTCAGCAATTACCTCGCAAGACCTGATGACCGAGTAAATATATTGATCGGTCTTCAAACTACCTCTATATAATTCTGACCAGATACCATGTACCTTCGTACTTACCCTAAAAGTTTTTCTTTGGGATTCAGGTACTTCTTGAAGCATCTCTTGACAGATCTCCCGCCTAACTATCTGCGGTATATATTTCAATTGAAATTGCGGTATTACGGCATTTTTACTATTTTCCATGTATTATAAATTGATATAGCCGTGTACGTTTCAGCATTATATCATCATATCGATATAGTAGCAATATCGTATCAGTTGATTCGATACATTATAGATAAAAATTATGGTTGCTTCTGAAGCTTTACAAAGATCTAAGGTATTTGCAAACCCTTCGCCAGTCAAAAAAAATCCAAGTAAGAAGACTAAATTTGCATCGCAAGCTTATAGAGAAAACTTGTCGCGATGGCTTACAAGAATGCAGGATGTGGATTCGTTTAATAAAAGCGATCGCGAACTTGGCATTTATATGGCAGATTTCATCAGGTACTACGAGCAAGTAACAGGTGAAAAAACTGGCGCTAGGGAAGGGGATAAAAATGGTTATGCTAACAGATGGAGAACAGCTCCACAAAAGTCGAATTTTCAGAAGCTTGACCCAGACTCTTGGGAGCTTAAATTTATACAGTTTTGCATAACTGGCAATATATATTCCGATCTTGATGTAACTGAGTATCTCGAAAGTGGGGATGAATCCCTATTACCTAAAAATGCTTGGAAACACAAAAAAATCCCTCTCTATCATGAAAGCCGATCTTCAATAGATTTTTTAATTAATCGCATAGAAATATTAGAGCAAAGAGTTAAGTCTCTGGAGCAAGAATCTGCAACTTTAAAAGAGTTACTTAAAATGCAAGCAGCACAGAAAAATATATCTATATCTTTTTCGGCTCTTCTTGAAAAGTGGGTTAAGGAAGAAGCTATAAAATCTCAGATGCCTTTAGACATCGTAATAACCGATCTGAGTAATCGGTTAGGGTCTGGAAGTAACGTCTTTGAACTAAAAGATGTCATTTATGGAACTTATCCAATTGTATTCAATCGATTCAAGCATTATGTACTTTGGATCGGTGCGCTAGGTATCCTCACCGATGAAAACGGCAAACCCTACACAGGGAAGGAGCTTCTAGAACTTCCCCCCGGCGTATCTTTTACAAGTTAGTTAATATAAATTTTTGTAGCAGGTATTGAACTGTGATAAAAAATATGGATTTCTATGATTCCCATTTTGTTAAATAAAGCAGCCCCATTTTGAATGAGGCGATCGCAAATAATGCTTGCGATCGCCTCATAGTCACATTTAATCTCAATAATTGAGTTTTCGATTATTGAGATTTTTGTTTTTCTCGACCTCGCGTAGAAAATTTGCCATTCTTCCTCGATGGGAATTTCAGGTAATTTAGGAATTTCTGGGGAAATGATATCAATAATTTTTTCAATATTTTCTACCAGGAGAGGGATTATCGGTTTAGGCATGATTAAATATTTTGACTTTAACTTTGCAACTTATAGATTAATTTCGTTACTACAAAAACTTACAAAAAATTAATTAAAACCCTATTGATAGTTTATATTGTTTTTAGAGAAAGCCTATAAATATCGCCTATTTAGTGGTTATCTCAGGAGAAAACCATTAGCAGATGAAAACTGTTAGTACTCTCCTATTGGTTTTTTCTAATGCCCTTCGTCCCAGATTCTTCTACCCAATCTGTATCTTCAGTTGCCTATATTAAACAATCTATTGTTTCAACCAGTACTGAGCTAGATATAGTTGCGGGTTACAACAGCAACTATATTGGCTCATCTAAAAGGTCTGAGATTGATTACAATCTTTCCCTTGACCCTACCGCGATCGCCAAAAAGTCAACTTTTACTCTTTCACTCGGAAGTGTTACTGCTGGGGACACGGTAGAGATCGACTTCACTGATGGTTCGGCATCTCCGAAACTAAAGAAATATGTTTACACGATTCAAGCGGGTGACACCGAGGCAGAAATTGCGCTAGGGCTAGCTGCATTTGCTGCAACAAATCCGTTCATTGCCGTTTCTGCCAATGTAACTACCAGTCCTGCACTAATTACTGTCAAAAGCGCTATTCCTGGGCAGGACTATAACTTAGCTGTATCCAAAACTGGAACTTCAGTTACTTTAAGCGCAATCACTACTGTAAATGCTGCTGTAGGGAGTCCTGCAATCGGCAAAATCTTTAGCATTACTGTGGACATTACTGTTTCAACCGATGGCTACATTCAGTTCCAGCCAACCTTTAATAGCTTCGATGGATCGGCTTCTCCCGCCCTTCTTTCTAGCATTCCTTTGGCTCCTACCAAGCATCAACAATCTTTGCAAGCACTGCAAGCTGCTCACGGATTCTAATGTTGGATATCACCAACTATTTGATATATCAGGCATGGTTGGAATTGCATCCATGCCGATCTGTCGATGCTATCCCCAAGCTCGGCGCGATCGCTATGGCAGAGTCGGAAGTTTTTCGCGACCCTTGTAGCGATCGCTTGTTTTTTGCAAAGCATCATAGCGAGAAATCTATTCCAGTAAATATGCCTACTATCTCAATGTCTTTTGCATCAGGAAGTAGTGCGGAAATCCAGGCGATCGCCAGTGGTACTGATTATGATGTTTTCAAAGAATTCAAACAGCGTTATTTGTTCACTGGCAACGTAAATCAGAATGGCTTTGGTACGCTAGAGCCTTCGCAAAGAGCTACGGCTAAATATGCCATCCTACTCAACCAAGATGCTGTGATTGAGTGCGAGGGATATCAACTAAACATATCCGATTCCCTAGCAAATACACAGAGCATCATCCTTAAGCCTGATGGAATGTTTTCAGTCATGCCGTCATTGTTTGGTAAAAAGATAAAAGCCTACTTGCAGGTCGTTCTACTGGAAACAGTAATTATCAATAAAAATAAGCCTTTACCCAGAATCAACCTAAATACTGTACTTAAATCAAAGGAAGCTGATCGATTCTTTTTTGCGACGATTCAAAATTGTTTTCCTGTCCTAGAGCAATTCGATCCTGATGCATCAACGATATGCTTGAGGTTGGCTTTTGATGCGATCGCAGTAAATCTAGAACCCTTGAGTGATCCTATAGATTTTGTTGCTGTATAAAGGTTTTAGGCTGAAAAATATTAAAAAACAGCATATCGTGGTCATATCAAATTTTAAAAGGCGATACTAAGATAAATGGGTTCGGGGTTGAGGGGCGATCGCTTAAATGTAAGGAAAAGGGAGGGATTTGAACCCCCGGAAACTTTGGCTTTTTAGCTACCAAGCGAAAGCCCCGCACTCAATCCGTTTACAAGGATGAGTGACGGGATGAAAGCGCGTCCGTCAAGGGGTTGGATGCCCCGTAGACGGACTATCTTCTGGAGTATCTTGCTGTTCAATATACTTTTTGAGTAAGGAAATCGTGACTCCACCACAAGAAGCGATGAAATACGACTCATTCCACAAAACACTTTTCCAGTAATATTTTTTCACCTCATCAGCAAATTCTTCCCTAATTTTGCGACTAGAAACAGATTTTAAATTACCAACAAATTTCGGCAATTCCATCTGGGGTAAATATTGAAACAGGAGATGGATATGCTCCTCTTCACCATTAAATTCAATTACCTTACATCCCCATTTTTCACATAGATCGCTCAATATTTCAGACAGCCTATTTATCATCTGCCCAGTAAATACTTTACGCCTATACTTAGTGGTCAAAACTAGATGAGCTTTGAGATCTGAGACGCATCTTCCACTAGAAACAAAATCATCTTTCATATCACCGTACCCACTTTATGCTACACTGATATTATGATAACAGCCTATAAGTATAAATTACGTCCCAACAAAGCCCAATCTCATCAATTTGATGAGTGGCTTAACTTGTTGCGTATGCAGTACAACTATAGGCTTGCAGAGAGATTTAACTGGTATGAGTCTACGCGTAGTCCAATTAATTCCTGCTCTCTCATATCATGTAGCATTGCTCCGATAGTTCAACAGCCCGATTATTACTGGCAAAAGAAAGATTTACTCAATACCAAAAAGCTGTTTCCTGAGTACAAACAGATTCATTCTCAAGTGCTTCAAGATTGCATTGCTAGGGTTAAGAAAACTTTTGATCGATATATCAGCGCTAACAAAGCGGGAAAACGGTCTGGTAAGCCAAGATTTAAGGGTCGATGCCGATACCACAGTTTTACCTATACGCAGATGCCACAAGACTGCATCAAAGGGAATCGGATCACTTTATCCAAGATTGGTGATGTCAAAATAATTTTGCATCGTCCTATGCCTGATGGTTTCAAAATCAAAACTGCTCAGATCGTCAAGAATGCTGATGGCTGGTATGTGGTACTGACATTACAAGATGTCACAGTCCCCACAATTACCCCTGATATCAATCTTGATAATGCTGTCGGTATTGATATGGGACTCAAGGATTTCTTTATTACCAGTGATGGTGAAACTATACCTATCCCTCGGTTTGCTAGAAAAGCCGAACGGGATAAGAAACTGCGGAATAAAGCTGTTTCTCGTAAAAAGAAAGGCAGTAATCACAGACTTAAAGCGGTTAAACGCCTTGCTAAACATCACCAAAAAATAGCAAGGCAACGCAAAGATTTTCATTATAAATCTGCAAAACAATTACTCGATAAGTACGATGTGATTGGTTTTGAAGATTTGAATGTTAAAGGTTTGGCAAGAACTAGGATGGCAAAATCAATCCTAGATGCTGGTTGGAGTGAATTTCTGGATATTCTGGTTTGCAAGGCTGAAAGTGCTGGCAAATTGGCTATAGCCGTGAATCCAAATGGCACTACCCAAAATTGTTCTAATTGCGGTACTCACATCCCTAAGACCATCGCAGACAGATGGCATAGTTGCCATGTTTGCGGATTGGAACTAGATCGAGATGTGAATGCCGCAATTAATGTCAAGAACTTGGCTGTCGGGCGGACAGTCAATAAAGCTCAGCGTGTTTCCGATGCAATAGCAGGATTAGCTGAGAAGCCCACCCTATACTCGTCCGCGAGTTAGGGATGGGAGTCGTCACTAGATTCTAGAATGCTAAAAAGTTAATAGATTCGCTACTTGTGCTAAGTAGTGCAATCAGCCACTCTGCCACCTTCTCAAAATGCGATCGCCTTTCCGACTGCCTCAACCATTGCTTTCCTCTATCTTGTCTCAGCAAACAACAGTTAATGCGTAATGCGATCACTTTATCAAGATACCATAATAATATCAATTTGAGATTCACCAGTGCCACAAATACCTCCTCAGCGTATTGCCTATGAAGATGGCTCATGGGAATTCTTGCATGAGCCATCATTCTTCGATCGCAAATACTTAGAACCTGAAATGGATGAGTTGTATGGCGCGATCGCGGGCTTCATGCACAAAGAACCTATTAAGTTTCAATATCCTCCAGATCAACTTCTCAAGGCAGACTGGACAGTTCACGATTTCCTTTACACTAAAGCGCGATCGCATTTAGAGAGAATCGCAATATTCTTTAGGAAAACCCAAGATGCTCGGCTGGATGTTGACTCCATGACTGTTGTAAGTCGTCATCACTTCTTTTTCTACACCCAGCCAGTTATGGTATTAGGCGACGACACCCTAAGAACTGGCTTGTCCGAACTTCAAGTATTGATGGGATTAAACCATCCATCCAAGCCAAGTCGCAGGATAAATACTAAGAAAGAAGGTAGCGATCGCCCAATGACATCGGGGAATATGCGGGCGAGAATTATTGCCGCTGCATTGCTTAGTAAGGTTCCTACCGAAATTATGGAACGGGTTGGTATGGCTGAATTGCTCGATGTCATTACCGAAGTGGGCAATCTAATGCGAGATCCCAAAGAAAATAAAAATAAAGATGTCGTTATTCAGCCTAATCGTGCGATCGCAGTTGATAAAGACTTTGATTCTGAACTATGGGAACTAAATAAAGGTTGGATTATGAAGGCGATCGCGGAGAAAGGAATTATAATTCCTGATGGATTCTAGTATCGTTTAGTTTCTAATTAAATAAAGAATGCTGAATAGTTCCACGACCTTGACAATATTCAAAATATTGTTCCAACTGCATGAAGATCGGTTTGCCATGATTGGATCGAAACCAGCCTGTGCCGTCGATGGATGAGATCCCTAGCTCGTGACAACGGAAAACAAAGTCGAGATTGTTGACCCTGCCCACATGTACGCGATCGCTATATGCTTCCGCGAAATCTTGTAACCTTGGCTTCTTGAAAGAGTCAGTGCCACCGACAAAGATAAAATTAGCTTCATCAGGCACATCTTCTACCTCGCATCCATCCTGCACAACGAAAGCATATTTGAGGGCTGGCTTCATTGCGATCGCCTTTGGGTAGAAGTGATGCCACATTTCCAATGTGCGATCGTGATTCCCAACTGAATCTGGGATAACGACAAATTCTGGAGGTTTGATTCCGAGCTTTACTTTGTCTAAATGACAAAAGAAAGCTTCCTCGTCAAAATCTTGATTATTCGCGAAATATTTGTAAGCACCGTTGTCCAAGAAATAAGGCATCCACATTCTTGGATTGAATTGGGGTGGACTGAAACACTGACCGACTAGACTAGGATACTTCCCAGCCCAATAATGTACGATGCCTCCATCTTGGGAGCCTAGATATATTCTCATTTATTATTGAATAAAGGAAAGCGCGATCGCGCTTTCCTTTATATGAGTAAATTACTTGGACTTTTTGGATTTAATTGCAGATTCATCAAAAAATTGGGTAGAAACCCCGTCCTTCTAGGACGGCTTTGTATTGATCGACTGCAATCACAGAATAAATGCTATAATGTGAATGTGACTCAAAAAGCATTCAAGTACCGATTCTATCCAACTCTTGAGCAAGAAACCTTGCTTCGGAGAACAATGGGTTGCGCTCGATTAATCTATAACCGTGCCTTAGCCGCAAGGACAGAAGCATGGTATGAACGCCAAGAGCGAGTCGGATACGTTGAAACTTCCGCAATGCTAACCAGTTGGAAGAAGCAAGAGGACTTGCAATTTCTTAACGAAGTTAGCTGTGTGCCATTACAACAAGGTTTGAGACATCTGCAATCCGCATTTACTAATTTCTTCGCAGGAAGGGCAAAGTACCCTAACTTCAAGAAAAAACATCACGGTGGTAACGCTGAGTTTACCAAGTCTGCTTTCAAATGGAAAGATGGCAAAGTGTTTTTGGCAAAATGCTCTCAACCTTTGGATATCCGTTGGAGTCGTCAACCCCCCGAAGGAGCAGAGCCATCAACCATTACGGTGAAGCTCTCGCCCTCTGGACGGTGGACAGTTTCAATGTTGGTAGATGTTGTAATTGCACCATTGCCTGAATCTCAAGAGTCAATTGGTTTGGATCTGGGTATTACTAGCCTGATGGCTTTGAGTAATGGCGAAAAGATTGCTAATCCTAAAACCTTCAAGGCTAAACGTCGTAAATTGCGTAAAGCTCAGAAAGCGCTTAGCAGGAAGAAAAAAGGCTCTAACAATCGTCACAAAGCAAGATTGAAAGTCGCTAAAGTTCATGCAGAAATTAGCGATGCTCGTCATGATTTTCTTCACAAATTGACAACTCGACTGGTTCGTGAAAACCAAGTGATTGC
>NZ_LIRE01000231.1 GCF_001402795.1 Pseudanabaena sp. 'Roaring Creek' | reverse complement strand
CCAGAAGCGAGTACCGCCCGCGTAGCGGGCGGTACTCGCTTCTGGGTTTAGTTTTTATTATGCTGAACTACTTACTAGTAAACCCAGCTAAGTAAGTAATCCAAATCTAAATCTGTCGGAACTTATCACAAAATAGGGAATCATACATATACACATATTAAAGTAAAAATTGGGTTAAGATTAAGTTAACAAACCACACTTAGCCGATAGATCTATACCCATAGTCATTCTGATAGCTGCCTCAAAATGTCATACACTCTGCATTTTGCGACGTTTCCTTTGTAAGGCTCAAATTTTGCCCTTACAGGTACTTTAGCCACTCTGAGTTGTAATCTACGGAGGGAAAATCATGTCCAATATCACCAAATGTCTGTTTCCTCGTTCGCGTTACTACGGTAAATTCACCCCTGAGAACTTGATATTTAACGCTAATTTGCAGGAGTTCTCTCACCGTGTAAGTATCATCAGTAGCCTAGAAACGGGGGGGAAAATTTCATCTCGGGAAGCCTACCTACAGATTGCAGAGCTATGGCATCAGCTAGAAAGGTCTAAAGTCGATCTCTTGAAGTGAAATTACTCGGAATGGGGAATAATGGCGCTTTGTGCCATATTCCCTCTTCTGGTCTTTAATGTGTGGATTTGCCAACAATTTATTTGACTATTGCCATAACTTCACCTCTTAGTGCTAATCTTATAGATGGCTCGGATCTATGCGATCGCAACGCCCGAATCGTGTCAGGGTCGGAAGACAGCAGCACTAAGGGATGCTTGAGATAGGCGTAGTACCCGGGCTACTTTTTTAGGTTTAGCAATGGGTTCAGGAGAGATTCATGGGTCGGGCGAAAAAAGTCGTACTTGCATATTCGGGCGGCGTTGATACATCTGTTTGCATTCCTTATCTAAAGCAAGAATGGGGTGTTGAAGAAGTCATTACCCTTGCGGCAGACCTAGGACAAGGCGATGAATTAGATCCCATCAAGCAAAAGGCTCTAGATTCTGGAGCATCAGTCTCACTGGTTAGAGACGTAACCAAAGAATTTGTTACAGACTATGCATTTCCAGCGATTAAGGCAAATGCACTCTACGAAAATCGCTATCCTTTAACCACAGCTCTAGCCCGTCCTCTCATCGCTAAAATTTTGGTTGAAGCAGCAGAAGAGTATGGTGCTGATGCGGTTGCCCATGGATGTACGGGTAAAGGCAATGACCAAGTAAGGTTTGATGTGTCGATCGCCGCACTAAATCCTGATATTAAAGTATTAGCGCCTGCCCGTGAATGGGGTATGAGTCGCGAAGAGACGATCGCCTATGGTGAAAGATTTGGAATTGCTTCACCCGTGAAGAAATCTTCACCCTTTAGTATCGATCGCAATTTGCTAGGTCGCAGTATCGAAGCTGGCCCCCTTGAAAATGCTTGGAACGAGCCCCCCGAAGAAATTTATGCGATGACCAAGGCGATCGCGGATACCCCCGACGAGCCAACCTATACTGAAATTGGTTTTGAGAAAGGCATTCCTGTGGCGATCGATGGCAAGGCTTTGGAGCCTGTCGAATTGATTACTACGCTTAATGCGATCGCTGGTAATAACGGTGTCGGGCGGATTGATATGGTGGAAAATCGTCTCGTGGGGATCAAGTCCCGCGAAATCTACGAGGCTCCCGCAATGTTGGTTTTGATCCATGCCCACCGCGATCTCGAAAGTCTAGCTTTACCTTCCGATCTCGCTCAATACAAGCGCGGTATTGAAGATACGTATGGCAAGATGATCTATAACGGACTTTGGTATAGCCCTCTCAAATCCGCCCTTGATGCCTTTATTGATAGCAGCCAAGAGCGCGTGTCGGGGATCGTCCGCGTAAAGTTCCATAAAGGCAATGCCATTATCGTCGGTCGTCAGTCGGTTAACTCCCTCTACGACGAAGATTTAGCAACCTACACCAGTGCCGACCAGTTCGACCATAAAGCGGCTGAAGGCTTTATTTATGTCTGGGGTATGCCAATTCGAGTATGGGCGCAGAAAAATAAATAGCTTTTAGTCTTTAGCTTTTAGCTTTTAGGGACTTGCGATTTAATGAAGTACCAAATATAAAGCCAGAATCGGTGGCGCGGCGGAGCCGCGCCACCGATTCTGGCAAATCTGGATTGGTATCTTATTCTCTCGCAAGTCCCTTATAGCTATCGCCAAATGTACTAGGACATAAAC
>NZ_LIRE01000230.1 GCF_001402795.1 Pseudanabaena sp. 'Roaring Creek' | reverse complement strand
TGTATTAGGACATAAACCCCAAGAATTGAGTGGCGGCGCTTTGCGCCGCCACTCAATTCTTGGGGTTTGATTTGTCCTCATTCAAGTGACTGTAGCTATAAAAAACAAACCCAGTAAGGGTTTTTAAAGCTCAAAATGGCGTAGCCATTTTGAGCTTTGGTATAAATCCTTTCCTGTTTTATTTGAACATGAAAAAATTGCCAAAAACGGCGAGGGTAGTTATTTTTTTGTTGGGCATATCCGTTTCGTACAGACTAAACAACCCAAAGTTTTGCTGTTTGGTGGCGTTGCCGATGACAGGTTTGAGTGCTACTTTGCCTTGGGAGATCACAAACTTGCAAGACTGCTGAACGGTGATCGGGATATTGTCACCCCCACAAAGGGAGTTTTTCCCCGTTTCGGAAAATTGCTCGGTGGCATATTCGACGTAGCGCTCTTTACTAGGGTTGGTGGTCGCCATGATCCCAGCGATCGCGATACCCACAATTAAAACTGTTTGTAATTTCATTTTGTAATTGCATTTTGTAATTGCATAATGGCAATCGAAAACTATTTCCTGATGGGCGCGATCGCTTCTTGGCTGATTTGGCAAATTTCCCGATGACAATGCCCGTTGCTGGCGACGATTGTTCCCCATTGACGAAGTTCGAGATTATTGTAAGACAGCAGGGATAGGTCGGAATGGGTGAGTTGTCCACCTGCTTCGGTGAGAATGATTTCGGGAGCGCAGTAGTCCCAATCCTTAGGGGCAGATTTGCCCGAAACAGAGATATAGACATCGGCATGACCCGAGGCGATCGCTGCAAATTTACCGCCAATACTACCAACCGCAATTTCGGCGGCTTTGGGTAGTTGGTGGAGAATGTTTTCTAGTTGGTAGTTGCGGTGGCTGCGGCTGGCGACCACTACCATTTCGGCGAGGGCGATCTTGTTGGAAACTTTGATCGGTTGCCGCAAGCCGTCTCTAGTCTCGATATAGGCTCCGTTACCTAATATGCCCTGAAATAGACGATCTTGGGCGGGGGTTGCTACGAGTCCGAGTACGGGACGCTGGCGATAGGTTAAGCCAATATGTACGGCAAATTCGTTGGTGCGGCGAATAAAGTCACTTGTGCCATCCATTGGATCGATAATCCATACCCATTCATGATCGAGGCGATCGATATTATCCTCAGTTTCTTCACTGAGGTATGCAAAGTTATCCGTGCCAAAGGTTTGCTTTAGCTGGCTCAAGATGAAATCATTAGCTGCTAAGTCGGCGGAGGTGACGTTGCCTTCTTCACCACCTTTGAAGGTGATTTCTAGGTCTTGAGGCTCTTGGTAATACTTCATCAGAATATCTCCTGCTCCCCAAGCGATCGGGCGAGTCAGTGACATAATTTCGTTTAAATTCAGCATCTTGAATTTTGGTGAAGCTAATGATTTGTACTATAGCGTAACCAAATACAAAAAAGACATGAAAGTCCTTATGGGAGATATCCATACTGTTAATCTCATGATTAAAAAAACAAAACATGAGGGGGTAATGTCTGCTAAGTAGCTAAGCATAAGTAAACTTAAAACCTAGAGGAGCGTACCGCTCGCTACGCGGGGCAAGTTGGCTCTGTGATGGTGCTGTATTGTGCGGTGGTGATAAAAGTACGCAGGATCGAGATATTAAGTTTAAGTTATCTAAGAAGTATTGGAGAGATTATGCAAAGCGTGAAGGTTTCGACTAGTAGAGATTATCAAGAGTATTTAGTTAATTCGCTCAAAGATCCTGAAAGGGCGGCTGGCTATATTACGGCAATTTTGGAGGAATCCGATCCTGAGCCTGAGTTGTTGGGTTCGGCGCTTGATGATGTGGCGATCGCTTTGGGTGGTGAAAGCGATCGCTCATGGGTGAAAGATTTCAGCGCAAGTAATAAAAGTCAAGCGGTGTATGAGTTGGCGGCTTGGTTGAATAGTTTTGGGCTAAAATTAACTGTAAGTGTCAAGCAATTGGAGCAAGCATGAAATTTCAAGTTATTCTTGAACCAAGTGAAGATCTAGGCTTTACGGTTTATGTGCCGTCTTTACCAGGTTGTATCAGTGAGGGCGACTCTCTTGAGGAAGCGCTCGAAAATATTCAAGAGGCGATCGCGCTTTATCTCGAACCTGTTGAGGATGATTTGCTGATGTCTGAACGAGCGATGCTTCAGGAAGTTGAAGTATGAGCAAGGTTCCAAATTTGCCCTATGATCGCATTATCAATGCTTTACAGAGAGATGGCTGGATTGTAGTTCGTCAGAAGGGAAGCCATATCCGTCTTCAAAAACGGACGGTTGATGAAACGCTAAAAATTACGGTTCCTGCTCATCGTCCAGTCAAGAGATCTACGCTGTCACATATTTTAAAACAGGCAAGAATAGATCTAGATCGGTTTCTTGAGCTTTTGTAATCGACAATGTGTGAAAGATTTTGGTGCAAGTGATAAAAGTCAAGTGGTGTATGAGTTGGCGGCTTGGTTGGATAGTTTGGGATTACAGTTGACTGCATCAGCTAAGTGAAATTTACAAGATATAAAAGCGAAATCTGCAAAACAAGCCATTTTAAAAATTAGCTCCTCATATCTGAGTAAGCTAGAATTTAAGAGGATATTTAAGACAAGAAAATAAGTTAAAACTTTTATAACAGAGTTTAACCATCTATTTTATTTGGTTAAAGCCTAACTTGAATTGAAATTTAATCAGCAATCTAAATTATTAAGAATAAAAATAAAGATGGAATTTTCAAAAGGATCGGAATGGAGAAAGTGGGATCTGCATATTCATACTCCTGCATCATTTCATTGGAATGGGGGGAAGCGCTTCTATGAAATGGAAGACGCAGAGAAGAATGCGGAATTAACGAAACTCATAGAGAAGATCAATCAATCTGATGTCGAAGTGTTTGGCATTATGGATTACTGGACTTTTGATGGTTATTTTGAATTAACTAAGTTTCTAGATCAGAATCCACATTTAAAGCGTAAGACTATCTTGCCTGGAATCGAACTTCGGATTGAGTGTCACGCACCTTTTCGTTTGAATATCCATTTTCTGCTGTCAGACAAATTAACACATCAAAATCTATTGGATTTTAAGGCTTCATTACTAATACGCATAGGAGCGAATAAAAGACCACTTTCAGATGAAGCATTAACTCAATTCGCAAAAACCTTGGATGATAGCAAAGCTAGAGCGCACGGCTTTAGTAATCACCAAAATGATGAAAGAAAGTGTTTAGAACTGGGTAGTAAAACTGCTGAAGTTATACGTGACTGTTTGCAGGATGCTCAGAGACTCTTGCCAGAAGGAACATGTCTTATTATTCTTCCATATGGTACATCTGATGGATTATCAAAACTTGATTGGGAAAGATATCCTCAAGATGATAATTACTTCATGCAGTCTGCTCATGCTTTTGAGACAAGAGATTGTGATGAGATTGAACTATTTCTTGGGATTGAAACAGACCAAAATAAAAAATACATAGCAAATTTTATTAAAACTATGGGTGGGAAGCCCAAGCCTGTTGTTTCTGGTAGTGATGCTCATAAGGTTGCTGACTATGGTGTTTACCCAAGTAATAGAATGACATGGATTAAAGCCGATCCAACTTTTGAAGGTTTAAAATATACGATATATGACCCTTCTGAGAGAGTTCGGATCGGGCAAAAAAATCCTATTCTTGAATTTCCAAAACCGTATTTTTCGCAGATTAAAATCCAATCTACACAAATTTTCCCAAAATTGCTCAACAAAAAAATTAGCTTTACTGACACTAATCTAGAACTTAATTCGGGATTAATAGCTATTATCGGTGGTAGGGGGACAGGTAAAAGTCTATTGCTGGATGCCATTGCTAAAACTTTCAACAAGAAAAAAAATAAAGATAGAACCTATGAAATTTCTATGCAGGGTGACTTTTCAGTTACCTACGCTAAAAATACTGGTGAAACTGAAGAGTTTCGGATTGGTGGGGAATCCGAAATAATTTATTTGCACGTTCATCAAAGAGAAGTTCAAGATATCGTCAAAGATCCAGAATTTCTTAGCGACGCAATTTTGGAAATGTTAGGAATTTCCTTGGTTGGAGAAAATCTTTTGGATCAAGAAGAAGATATTGACGATATACTACGCCAGATTAAAGAATGTAAAGTTTGGCTAAATAAACATCCTAGAGATGACAGCCAAGCAATTATCGACCGTCGTACTCAACTTATTTCAACTATAACTACAGAGAGTAATAGACAGATGATAGAGAGTTATGCAAATAATATCTCTTCGACTAAAGCTAATGAAAAACACACTAACCGACTAACCCGTCTTAAGACAAAACTAGATAGCCTTGCAATCGAGATCAATAGTGAAATTCGATCTGTTAACGATGAATTAAGTGAGTTTTTCATTCCAATTGTTGATTTTTCTTCGCAAGTCTCATCTATTCAGGAGGCTATATCATCTTTAACTGAAATGACTACTAATTTAAAACTTAGTAATATTCGAGTTCAGGAGAGTTTAGAGCAAGAAAAAATTGAGGGAGATCCCATTACTTTACTTCAAAAGGTGGAAGAGTACCGTTCTGAAATAGAGAAAGAGAAAGAAACTATACATCAAATTGATACAAAATGGGGTCAACTACAGTCTCTGGTCGAAAAAAGAAATGCATATGTTAATCAGCTAGATATAAGATTTAATCGGTTAGTTTCCCACGTTAAAGATAAATGGGTTGAAAAGTCAGAAGGTAGATCCGAGTGGGTTGATCAGCAAAAAAAATTAATTAAAGACCTTCTTCAACCAATTAGTATCCACGGAGAGATATATTTTGATGAGTCTAAATTCTATGAACACGTAAAATCTTGTTTGAATCTTACAAAATTTAGAGCCAGACAAGATTCTTCTCCTCTAGATAGAATTAAAAGCATGATTCCAGTAGATAGCTATGAAGCCTATAAGCTTCTCATCAGTAATCAACCTGTTATTTGGTTTAACGCTCAAAACCCATCCACGTTAGACGATTTTTTAGAACAGGAAGATTATTTTAATCAAGATGGAATCGATAGGCTTTTAACTCTTTTTTTCTCCGAATCAGAAAGGCAAAAATATCTCAAGGTTCTTGCCAGAATTAAGTATGATGACAAAAGTCCAGAAGAGTTGTCTATTGGTCAGAGAGGGACTCTTTATCTTTGCTTAAAGCTTGCGACTGAATCCTTCTTCGATCCAATTATTATCGATCAGCCAGAAGACGATCTTGATAATGATTTCATAATGAAGCGTCTTGTTCCTATCTTTACAACAATCAAAAAATATCGCCAAATTATCATCGCTACACATAATGCGAACTTAGTCGTAAATGCCGATGCAGAGCAAGTGATTGTCGCAGACAATAAGTCTGAGAATTTGTCGTACTTTAGTGGTTCTCTTGAAAGCTCAAAAATTAGAGAGAGAATATGTGATGTTCTCGAAGGTGGCAAGGAAGCATTTAGAAAGAGAGAGCAAAAATATGGTTTCAAATAATTCTTGCGATCGCCCTTTATGGCAAAAGTGCGCTAATGAAGCGATTCATAAACTCTGCCAAAGCCTAACAGATTCAATCCAAACACGCCTATTCACAGGAGAACAAACTACCCAAGAACTCATCGCTAAAATCAATGCTGGGCTATCTGAAATGTAAGACAGGAGAAATAAAATGAATACTTCAACAATTGCCCCACTTACCACATTACCCAAAAATCTTCCCCTTGATGGCGCGATCGCTATAACACTACAAGATGGAGTAATGATCTTTCGTGCATCGCAAAAGATCCAACAACGCATTGAGAAGCTACTCGACAAACGCGAAGAGACCCCACTCACTGAAACGGAAGAACAAGAACTAGACGATTTTGCAGCGATCGATGACTATCTCAGTTTTGTAAATCGCATGATTCGCAATAACTTTCTACTCGAAAACACCGCCAAAACTCAGCCAGAAATTCAACATGGCGCGTAACTTCACCGAAACCACCAAAGCCCAAGTTCGCGATCGCGCAAACGGACTGTGCGAATATTGTCATGCTGTAGAAAAATGGCAATTCGTTCAATTCACCATCGATCATGTCCTGCCAAAATCTCAAGGCGGTACAGATAATCTTGATAACCTTGCCCTTGCTTGCTTCCATTGCAATCGCCAGAAGTACACAAAAAATACTGCCCTCGATACCAAAACAGGAATAGAAACTCCTCTATTTAATCCCCGTAGCGATCGCTGGCAAGATCATTTTGTCTGGTCTAACGATAAACTGAAATTATTAGGCACAACCCCAACAGGACGCACCACTGTGAAAGCTTTAGACTGTAACCGCGATCGCCTAATTAGCATTCGGATTGCAGACATAGCCATCAACCGCCATCCCCCAATTGACGATCCGATTCAGCTAACCACATAGGAGGACAAACCCATGAACACTGCCAAACTCAGAATGCAAGGCAACGAACAACTAGCCATATTATCCGACGGCTTTCAACTGGTCGGCGAAGAAGTCTATATCAAAAAAGTCGGTAATGCGATCATGCTAATTCCCAAAAACGACCCTTGGCAAACCCTCTGGAATAGTCTAGATCTCCTCTCTGATGACTTTATGACTACAAGAGATCAACCTCTATTAATCGAATCATCATTATCGAAAGATTGGCTTAGCGAAGAAGAAAATGAAGCATGGAAAGACTTACCCTGAAATACTGATCAGCCCCTAAAAGTCTACTGCCACACAATCACATCAATCGAATAGAGAAATAAAATGGATTACTTACTACTTCAAGAAGCTACCGAAAACTTTAATAACTTAATTAATCAAGTCAGCACAAACCATAAACCAGTAATGATTAAAGGCTCTGAAAATGACGTGGTTATGATTTCTAAAGAAGACTGGGCAGCAATCGAAGAGTCTATCTATCTTAACTCTATACATGGATATATAGACTCGCTTAAAGAGGTCATGACTAGCCCCAGAAGTGAGTGGGTAAATGCTCAAGAGCTAGGATTGTAATCATGAAAGACTATCACATCAACATTTTCTACAGCGAAGAAGATGGGGCATATATTGCCGATATCCCTGATTTGAAATATTGCTCAGCGATCGCAGAAACTCCACAGCAAGCACTCAATGAAGTAATGCTAGCTAAAACTGCATGGCTTGAAGCAGCAAAGGCAGAAAACAAAACAATTCCCAAACCGCTCTATCGTCCTGTAATTTATCAAATTGTTGCTTAGAATGGCGCGATCGCTATAGCACTACAAGACGGAGTAATGATATTTCGTGCATCGCAAAAAATCAAAAAACGCATTGAGAACCTAGAAACCACCAAAGCCCAAGTTCGCGATCGCGCAAAGCCACAGAGGTAGTAACTTTGTTTGATTTGTTTGATTTAATAATCGCCGTATATTTTTCTGTCCTTTCTCAAAGTCGCTAAACGGGAAATATTGGCGAACTTAGACCTAGAAACACTCGCTAGAGTGAAGATATACCTCTACTTTCTAGATTTAAGCATTATCATTATGGTATGCATTTCATTTTTGTTAGCGATACCAATCACTTTAGATGAGATGAAACTTAAGAAGAGCAGAACTCAATCCTCACAAGGTTTTGCCTTTAAGGATCGTCTTGATTTTTTTAAGTCGCTAGAGAATTAATTCCTTAGCGGTAAAAAGTTTGATATTTGTTTATTCCTAGACCTGAGGCAGTTTAACCCAATGTATACAGTTTTAGAAGCGATCGCCACTGCCAATCCTCCCTATAAACTCACCCAGTCTGAAGCCGCAGACTTTATGTTAAAAACCGAAAGCTTGTCTGCTGCGATTAGAAAAAGAATTCCCTCCATCTATGCAAATTCAGGAATCGACTATCGCTATAGCTGTCTCGCCGACTATGGCGGCAATCTGCCAGAATTTGAACTCTATCCCCCAAATTGGGAACTCTCACCCGCACCGACCACCTTCAGCCGCAATCAGAAATATACACTTTATGCCCCTAAAATCGCTTTGCAAGCTGCCCAACAAGCGATCGCCGAGGCGGACAATCTGCGACCCGAAGACATTACCCATTTAATTGTTGTCAGTTGTACGGGCTTTTCCGCTCCTGGTATCGATATTCATTTGATGAAACAACTGGGGCTTAGGGCGACGATTGCCCGAACGACGATTGGATTTATGGGATGTCATGCTGCCTTTAATGGACTGAGGACTGCCGATGCTATTTGTCAGAGCGATTACAAGGCAAAAGTTCTCTTGGTTTGTGTGGAGCTATGTTCGTTACATTTTCAAGTCGCGGATACCCTAGAAAACACAATTATCAATGCCATCTTTGCCGATGGAGCGGCGGCGGCAATTCTTTCTTCCCATCCCTTTGCGGAGGCTGAAGGCAAACTTGCCTATACCGATGGCTATAGTTTCTTGATCGATAATACTGAGGAGTTAATGAATTGGACGATTGGTGATACGGGTTTTTTGATGGGATTATCGCCTAGGGTTCCCGATATTGTTGCCGATTATTTGCCCAATTATCTGCAAAACTTTTTAGATCCGCACCATCTCACCCTAAACGATCTCGATTTTTGGGCAATTCATCCTGGGGGAAGGAGAATTATTGAAAAGATTCAGGCGGGCTTTGGCTTAAGCGACTCTATGGTGAGCGATTCCTACGAGATTTTACGTCGTTATGGGAATATGAGTTCACCCACGGTGCTATTTATTTTAAAAAAGATTTTAGAAAGAAATCGGGCAGGAATCCACGCACCGCTTCGTAATGGAATTGGCTTAGCCTTTGGTCCTGGGCTATCGATTGAGGGATGTCTATTTCAGCTAGTCTAAAGAAGTACTAATATCAATTCCCAAAATGGCAACGCCATTTTGGGAATCTCAAAACCTTACGGAGTTTGCTTTTTAATTCATTGCAGTGTTGGCTCTCTTCAGTGAATTGGTATAATCTAGAGATGAGTATAGGTGGTGCAAAGCGCCGCCTATACTCATCGGAACTAACAGGAGCAGATATGCCTTCATTCCAAATTCGCACCGATCGCGATGAATTAATGGATGATTTCACCATAAAGGATGAGCGTCTTACCGATGCGTTGGAGCAACTTCGCCCGATCAATCAACTCCTTGGTGGTTATGGGACGACCATGGCAGTTCTCGCTCCATTTCTACGATCGCAATCAAAAGCGCGACCAAATCAAACAATTCGCATCCTTGATTTAGGCACGGGGATCGGCGATTTCCCTGAATATATCGTGCGTTGGGCGGCAGCGCAGTCTCCTGCGATCAATGTTGAAGTTGTGGCGATCGATGCCAATCCCGTGACCGTAGATTATGCCCGCGCCGCTCTCGCAAAGCGGATGCCGCTTCAACTACAAGCCAAAATCAAGGTAGAAGTGGCGGATGCTTTAGCGCTGCCCTATGCCGATCGCGAGTTTGATGTGGCGATCGCGGCGATGTTTTTACACCATTTTGCCCATGACAATGCCGTGAAAATTGTGCGATCGATGCAGCGCGTATCCAAGCAAGGAATTCTCATCAACGATCTCCATCGCCATCCCCTTGCCTATTATGGAATTTATGCTCTGACAAGGATTTTGCCAGCTGCCCCAATGGTTCGCAATGATGCGCCACTGTCGGTATTACGAGGATTCAAATCCCCTGAATTAATAAATATTGCCGAATCCGCAGGCTTGAGTAATTTTTCTCTCAAGTGGCGCTATGCCTTCCGTTGGGTATTACATACCGTGAAGTTATAGCACTATAGCTACAGTTACTTGACTTAGGACAAATCAATTCTTGGGGTTTGATTTGTCCTACTCTCTTCCCGCTATAAAATTAGACATTAAAAACCAAGAATTAGCGTTGCGGCGCGAAGCGCCGCAACGTCTAATTCTTCACTGGGAAGGGCGTATTAGACTTGGTGACAGATGTAGGAACCGTAACTTTTGAGCAATCTTTATGTTGGTAAATCCTGAGAAAAAAATTTGCTCTTAGGTTCATTCTAGAGCATCATGAAAGGAGATGGCGATATCATCCGAGGACATCCGAGGAGAACCTATGAATTCTACTTATAAAGCATTTTGGTTAGAAGCTGGCGATCTCATCGTCATCGACCAAACCCAACTTCCCTTTCGATTTGTGACGAAAACCTTAAAAACTAGCGCCGATGCAGCCCTTGCCATTCAGGATATGACCGTGCGGGGTGCAGGGGTAATCGGTAACGTGGCTGCGTTTGGGGTGTACTTGGCTGCTAGGGAATGTAAGGGCGATCTCGATCGGATTAAACCCCTTGCGGCAGTTATTCGCAGCGCTCGTCCGACAGCTGTAAATTTGATGTGGGCGGTCGATCGCTTGATTTCTGTTCTCGACAAAGCTCCTGCCAATAGCGATCTAGTAGAAGTAGCTCTGAAAGAAGCGATCGCCATTGCCGATGAGGATGTCATAGGAACCCGCAATATTGGTAGATTTGGCTGCGAACTGATTGAGGCGATCGCCAAAACTAAGCCTAATGGTGAACCCGTCAATATTCTCACCCATTGCAATGCGGGATGGTTAGCGATCGTCGATCGCGGTAGTGCGTTGGCTCCCATTTACGAAGCAAGCGATCGGGGGATTAATATTCACGTATGGGTCGATGAAACCCGTCCGCGCAATCAGGGGGCAAATTTGACCGCATGGGAACTGGGGCAGTCGCACATTCCCCATACCCTCATTGCTGACAATACGGGTGGATTATTAATGCAATATGGCAAGGTCGATCTCTGTATCGTAGGAACCGATCGCGTTACCCGCAGTGGCGATGTGGCAAACAAAATCGGCACTTACCTAAAGGCTCTGGCGGCTTTTGACAATCAAGTTCCTTTTTACGTCGCTTTGCCCAGTTCCACTTTTGATATGCAAATCTCGGATGGGGTTAAGGAGATTGCCATTGAAACCCGTAGTGCTGACGAGGTTCTCTATATGCAAGGTCTATTGGATGATGGCAATATCGGCAAAGTCCGCGTCGCCCCCCTTGAAACTACGGCGCTAAACTATGGATTTGATGTTACTCCCGCTAAATTTGTGACGGGATTGATTACGGAGCGTGGTATTTGTGAAGCTGCGGAAACGGCGATCGCAGGAATGTTTCTCGATCTCATTCCTTAAGCTAGAGATGCTAAATCTATCTTGAATAGTTTTGGCGATCGCTTACAGCAATTATCGATCAAACGAACCACAGGGAAATTTTTGAAAGCCTTGCAAAGCAAGGCTTTCAAAAATTTCCTTGGTTTAGGTTTGAGCGCAAAGCGCTGTAAAGCTTAAAATTTAATCCGCCGATAAATTTCTGACATCGGCAGTTCTAAGTTCAAGCTCTGTAAATGTATAGCCTGATCTAGGCGATCGCATATTTCTAATTGCCAGCGATCGCGATTATTTTGGTTGTTATTTTGGCGATCCAGTTGGTAATACTGCTCCACATAGGGTTCTGATTGACTGACGAGCAAATATTCACAGAAGCTAGGAATAGAGCGATATTTTCTAAACTTATCGCCGCGATCGTAGCCTTCGGTTGAGGGAGATAGAACTTCCACAATCAATAAGGGATTAAGAATTTCATCAGTGCGATCGCCATTAAACTCTGGCTCACCGTTAATTACTAGAACATCAGCATAGGTTCCATGATTAAAAGCAGGAACCCAAATACGCAGATCGCCATTGTAAATTTGAAAATTGGTTTTACGAACCGCGATATTCAAAAATGTGGTGATGTCTACAGCAATACAACTGTGAGCAGACGATCCTCCTGTCATAGCAATAATTTCTCCGTTGCAATATTCATAACGCTCCTCAGATGTTTCGGCGATCGCCCGATATTCTTCAAGGGTCACGCGAACTTTGCCATCTGAAGCTTCAGATTCTGGAGATATATTTTTGGCGATCGGTTTAGCTTGAGCGATGACCATGATCGTGCCTCTGAAGAATGGCGTAACGTTAAGATCTAATTATAACGCTGAGAATTCCCAAAACCAGAACATGTACCGCCCGCTACGCGGGCGGTACATGTTCTTAGCTATTTATTTGAATTTGTCGAGAATGCGGCGCATAGCTTCATTCACGTTATCGCGACTGTTGAAAGCCGAAATGCGGAAGTAACCTTCACCTGCCGCGCCAAAACCAGAGCCTGGGGTTCCTACTACATTGCAGCTTTGCAAGAGCTTATCAAAGAAATCCCAACTGGTCAGCCCTGTGGGAGTCTTCACCCATACATAGGGAGCGTTCTCGCCACCATAGACAGCCAAACCTGCTTCGGTCAATTTCTCACGGATAATCTTGGCATTTTCCATATAGAAGTCAATCAAGGCTCTAGTTTGAGCTTTCCCTTCTTCAGAATAGACTGCCTCCGCACCACGTTGAACGATGTAGGAAACACCATTAAACTTAGTGGATTGACGACGATTCCAGAGCTTCCAGAGTTCGACGTTAGAACCATCTTTTGCCTTGCCGATCAAGTTCTCAGGAACTACGGTTAAGGCGCAACGAGTACCTGTAAATCCTGCATTCTTGGAGAAAGAACGGAACTCGATCGCACATTCCTTAGCACCTTCAATTTCATAAATTGAGTGAGGAAGGCTAGGATCGGTGATAAATGCTTCGTAGGCGGCATCAAAGAAGATAATTGAACCGTTAGCGCGTGCATAATCAACCCATGCTTGCAAATGTTCCTTAGTGGCGGTTGCGCCTGTGGGATTGTTGGGGAAGCAGAGATAAATCAGATCGACTTTTTGGGTGGGAATCTCGGCGGTGAAATTATTTTCAGCAGTGACGGGCAAATAAACTAAGCCTTCGTATTCGCCTTTCTCGTTGATATCGCCTGTGTGCCCTGCCATGACGTTAGTATCCACATACACGGGATAGACAGGATCGGTGACAGCAATAATATTATCATCGCCAAAAATATCGAGAATGTTGCCGCAGTCGCACTTGGAGCCATCGGAAATAAAAATCTCGGAAGCGTCAATATCACAGCCTCTTGCCTGAAAATCATTGGCGGCGATCTTTTCACGCAACCATGCGTAGCCTTGTTCGGGACCATAGCCCTTAAATGAACTGCGATCGCCCATATCTTCAACCGCTTTGATCATGGCATCACGACAGGCTTGGGGCAAGGGTTCGGTGACATCGCCAATGCCAAGGCGGATCACTTTTGCGTCAGGATTTGCCTCGATAAAGGCGTTTACCCGTCTTGCAATTTCGGGAAACAGGTAGCCTGCCTTGAGTTTGAGATAGTTGTCGTTAACGGTAGCCATGATGGATGAGTTAATCTTTTTTGATTTTTGTATAGTTTTATATTATGCCTTGATGAAGTTGCTAATGCGAACAATCAATAAATGACAAGCATGATTACGACGATTGCTTTTTGTGGCACACTTCAAAGGAAAGTTGCGATCGATAAAAGCAAACATCAAATTCCATAAAAAAGTTGACTTGTCCTAAAATTATGAGACTAGGCATTGCATAACGTGTAATTTTTCGGCTCGGCTTAATTGTCGTAATAGCGGCATTAATTCGATCATGGTCATAGATTTAATACAAGAACGAAACTACGGCTCATGCTCTTGGTAATTTGGAAGTAGTGTTAGGTTGGTTGCATTATATTTTTCAAAATTGCGAAAATAATCTAGAAAATAAGGATTAAAAAACATGTCATTTAGTCAGTACAAAAGTTTAGGCGAGACCCTTAAGGAATTAGAAATTTCCTTCGTAGAAGAAGACTTTATGCAAGAAGTTCCCTTTGATATTCGTGATTATTTTCTGACAGATCTTGAGTTTATGTTAAACGAGGGAGTCGTGGATAACTCTGAGTATGCCATTTGTGAGAATTTGATCTATCCTATTTTGAAGGAAGTTTGGAAACCTCTTGCTAAAAAGTTTACGCTGTGGAGTCATCAATATCTTAACTACACTGAGAACTTAACTGGCTTTCCTGAATACATTTTGGCAAAGCGATCGCCTCTTGGCAAAGTGGTATTTGATAAGCCCTATTTTTTACTGATCGAAGCTAAACAAGATAATTTTGATGCGGCTTGGGGGCAGTGTTTAGCAGAAATGTATGCCGCCCAAAAGTTGAATAATCTAGAAGCATTAACTGTCTTTGGGATTACTTCTAATGGTAAATTTTGGCAGTTTGGGAAACTTGATCGCACTACTTTTACTCGCAATAAAATCTTTTATAGCATTCAAGAGATCCAGCATTTGTTTGCGGCGGTTAATTTTATTTTTCAAGACTGCGATCGCCAGTTAAGCGCGATCGCTGTCTGAATAGCGGCATTAATTCGGTCATGGGCATAAATTTAGTCCAATAACTTACAACAAGTATACTTTTGCTTTCTGTGTTTGCGTATTTTTAAACTAGATTACAATTTATACAAAGTAAGCTTTAAATTCTTTGTTATGACATCACAAGAACTACAAAAACAAGCCTTGCAGTTGCCAATTAGCGATCGCTGGCAGTTGGTGCAAACTCTCCTAGAGTCTCTAAAACGCGAGTCTCAACCAAGTGTAAAACGTGGTAATCTATCGAGCCTTAGAGGTATAGCCAAAAGTTCGGCTGGAATGGATGAACTTGATGCTAAGGACGATTATGTTAACTATCTCACTGAAAAATACCAGTAATGCGAGTTCTGATTGACACTAATGTTGTTCTTGATTTCTTGCAAGAACGTGAGCCATTTGTAAAAGATGCAGCGAGATTGTTTGCGCGAATTGATGCTGGTGAAATTGAGGGATTTATTGCTGCGACGACAATCACCAACATCTATTACATTGTCCGTAGAGCCGCAGGAATGGATGCAGCCCACAATGCGATCGCACAAGTCTTAGCGGATCTAAATATTTGCCCTGTAGATCGAGATGTTTTAGAACAGGCTATCAAACTTAATTTTCGAGATTTTGAGGATGCGGTGCAATATGCTTGTGGAGTTGTACATAGTGTGGATGTAATTGTAACTCGTGATGTATCTGGGTTTATCAGTGGAGATATTCCAGTAGTTTTGCCGAAAGATTTTGATGATTTTACGATATAGTAGATGCTCGTCTATATCCCTTGTTATAAGGGCTTTGCGACCGCTTTTATACAGCTTAAATACACGTCAGTTTAAACATTTTATTTGAAAGGAATATATTCAACTGTGTTCATCCATTCGTAAGCCTCAGAAGCTTGAGCGATCAATTCTAGATCTTTGACAAATTGCCCAATTGTGCCGCCGAGTTGATGTCCAAAGATTAATCCTGCAAACTGTTTGCCTTCTACTTGCCAAGTCTCAGCTAGAACTCGAAAGCGAATGTCTTGGGTAAAGAGAACTCGTTTAAGTTCTGTTGTTCGTTCTAAAAGTTGATCGTCAGGTAATTCTGTGGTTTCATCCTCAAAGGCTGTTAGTACGTCTATGCCCTTACGTCGCAGTTGTTGTGTAATTGCTTGAGGGACATGAACATCCATATACAAAGCGATCGCCATTTTAGAGAACTCCTTGCGCTTTCATCCTGATATAAAAAGGCGATCGCACAGATTGGCTAGTACTTCCTTGGACTTGCTCCCATTCTTCTTTGATTTCTTGGTCAATTTCTTTTTGATGGTCGAAGTAATAACCCATTGCTGCATGAGCTTCGGCAGGTGTTAGGTAAAGGTGCTGACGACATATTTCTTCGACTGACCAGCCATAGGCGAGATAGTCCATGACAATTTGTGCTACTCGAATGCGTGGTAAGCGTTGCAGTCTGGCGGGTTGGTTGTCGCTTTTTTCGATATGTGGATAACTTAGGGCTAACATGATTATTTTTACCTAACTAAGCTGTCATGCTCTTACAGTATAGTCTTTACTGACTTTAACAAGTAGCTTTTAACAACAGATAAAGATTAGCGAATTCTATTTAACGCAATTAAGCCATTACTGATTCTTTAACTTGATCTCGTACTTGAAACTCTTTTAGGAATTTAAAAAACATTTCAAACCCTGTCTTTTCATCGTGACAGGAGAGCATAATTAGTTTTGCCCATGAGGTGACAGATCTTACGCCTAGTTTTTGCTGTAGCCAAGGCTGAAACTCGTTATAAAAGTCTTCTTCTTCTTGGGTGAGTTCTCCATTAATCTGACTTCGCGCAAATTCATATCCAGCAAGAAACATAAATAGATCGCTAACGGATTGACGACCTAAATACATTCCTGAGTTCTTCTCAACTTTTTGCAAAAGCTCAAATAATCCAATCATTTTATACCTCTCAAAAAATATTACAAAGTAGTTAATTCATCGACTATAAAAGAGCCACTCAGACAACTAAAGTCTTTTATCCAATCCTCGCGAGATAAGCCTTCGGCAGACAAATTGTTAAATACTTTTCCCATGACTTCTACTCCATAATGAGTTCCATTTTCAGTTATTGACTCGTCTAGTCCATAGCGATCGCTTGTTATAAAGTTTTCACTACGGCGTTTGGTTCGTAACCGCAGAATTTTTGCTTCGATACCACGCTTTTTTAGCCAACGCATTACGGTTAGGGACTTGCGATTTAATGAAGTACCAAATATAAAACCAGAATCGGTGGCGCGGCGGAGCCGCGCCACCGATTCTGGTAAATCTGGATTGGTATCTTATTTTCTCGCAAGTCCCTTAGGGTGCATTTATCACATTCTAGCAATGGAAAATTAATCGTAATCCTACCGACTGCTTGCCAGATTTCCTCCTGTGATTCCATATCATATATAAAATAATTCTTACTTATGGTTTCGCCAAACAAGTTCAACCAAGGGGAGTGTTGTATAGCTCTATTAACAACTATAAGAGTTAGCAATTAAATACTTATATCGTCGATCTTTAATCGTTTCTAGTAGCTTATTACGCAGGGTTATTTTTTTGACAGAATCTAGATTTCCTTGTAAGAGAGTTATGGTAAGAATAACCTTTGGAAGTGAGTAGTAAGACCATGTTGGTGAAGGTTGATATTTTAAATAACTATGTAGTTGCGGGTCTAAATTCGTCAATCTTCTTATACTGTCAATATGTGCCAAGACACCCAACGCCTGCAACAACTTATTTTGGTTAAATATCTCAGCAATAGAAAGACGATCTTGCTCAAGTAAAAGAGGAGTTACTGAAGCAATTTGCCTTGCTGTCCATGCAGATCTCTCCCAAACACTTCTAGATGAATTGATCAAGGATATCAAATCTGAGTATGAACCATATTTTGCTAATAGCCAAATAGCTGCAATTACTCCTGAAGATGAATATGAACCATTCTTCTTTGCGATACTAGTAGCAATATCTACCATTTCTTGAACTGTTTTACCTGCTTTTGGTGTATCCCAGTTGATCAGGCATTTAATAGCTTCAAAAAGCGAAACGTCATCTTCACAGTGACCAGATAGGAGAAAATTTTTAATTAAATCTATTCTTTTTTTACTTATACCCAAATGCATAAGATAATTAAATGATCCACTTCTAAGGCTAGGAGTTTCTTCAAGAATAGATTCGAGATATTTCTCAAGATAGTTGTCTTTTACAAGCCTAAATAGACCAAAGTAACGCTTGAACACTTTATCCCATTGTCCAGTTCGTGTTTTCTGCTTAAATTGTCTAAATTTTTTTCTAAGCAGATGCTTTTGAGCCGTTTGGATATCTTGGCTTGTAGCCCCATATTTTATAGAATTTTCAATGATTGTTAGATCACGGTTTTCTTGAATCCAAAAGTGTTCAACTGCTTCCTGTGCAGATAAAATTTTGCTCTTGCTTGTATTTAACCGTAGTCCTTGACTACTAAGAACATTATCTAAATTGCGTAATAACTTTTTCCCCTCTGCTCGTGAGCCTACTCCTACATCAATATCATCCATCCATCTCACAAAATCTCCATTGCTTGCTTTGTCTAACTCCTCGTCAATCTTAAATAAATAAACATGAGCAAGTAACCGTGGTGCATCAAAATTTATTTGTGGTAATCCCACTCCAGAATGTGGCATATAGTATGGTCGCCATGAGAAAGCCTCAAGTAAATAGAATAGAAAATTAAGAAGATTTTCGCTAAATTTCCCACAAGCTGCTAAAGTATTTCGGAGCGCTGATAGAGGAATACAATCGAAGTAGTTAGCAATATCAGTCACTACAACGTATTGATATTCATTGGTAAATTCCCAAATACGCTTTTGGAATTGCGGCCATAATACCCACCAAGGATAAGCAAAAGTTCCGTCAACCTGTTCAACATCTTTAGGCGTATGAGTACGTGAGTAATAAGCGTTCTGTGATGGTTGTGCTTTTTTTAACTCACTTTCTAAAACTTCTACAATACATTGAAGGGCAAGGGCATCCGATGGTTCTGGGATTGCAAGCCTTCTAGGAATACCATCTCTTTTTTCTAGATGAACAAACTCAGGGGAAGACGGTTTATACCGACCATCAATCACATCTTTACGCAACCGATCTGCAAATGGCAGAATGTTTCTATGAATATCTAAGAAGTCATGTAAATCTTCCAGTGGCTGTTTGCGTAAACCGTTACGTACCGTATCTTTCCAAACTTTAACTATTTGTTTCGGTTGAAAAGCATTATCAAGGTCTAGATATAAACTTTGTTTGCGCTGATTTTCGTGCATTTGCTGATAAGTACCTGATTTATCCATCTTCCAGAAATTTTCTCACAACTTGTTGGCAAATAATATCAGTACATAGTCATATTAATACATGTTATAAAATGTGTGATCGCCTAGATATTGACATTTGAGATCTAAAGCGATCGCAAGTCTAAACTAAACTCAGGTAAGACATCCTCACCAGATAACACATCAGGATTAGTGAGACCTTCCACTTCTTGATTTTGACGATAAATCTCGACAATATTCGCCCTGCGATCTAACAACCAAACTAGCCTTGCACCATTTTTGATATATTCCTGCATTTTCGCTTGAGTCTCCTTGCGCGTATCCGTTGGCGACATCAACTCCAAAACAAAATCAGGCGTGATCGGTGGAAACTTTTCTTTTTGAGAATCAGTTAACGCATTCCATCTCTCTAAACTAATCCATGACACATCAGGCGATCGGTTAGCATTATTCGGCAATTTAAAACAAGTCGATGAATCAAACACCTTGCCAAGCTTCAATCGATTATTCCAAATCCAAAACTGAGCAATCAAACCCGCATTATAAATTCCCGTTTCTCCACCCGTCGGAGCCAAGATAATTACCTCTCCTCTAGAATTACGCTCAAACTTGACATCAGGATTGGCTAGACATAGATCGTAAAACTGCTCGTCAGCAATTTTGGCGATCGCCTCAAGATTCAAAGTTACCGTATTCATGCTTTTAGTTTGAAAATACAGTTGTAATGAGATTCTAGCACTTTTAACTATTTTGGATTCTGTAGCACTAAAAGTTGGGGTACTACATCTATCTCAATAAATTTTGTTAATGTAGACTATTAAAAGAAATAAGGATGTTGCAAAAATGATCCTTAATATTAAAGAGGATAGAACTATGCAGATGATTGATGTAGATTCTAGTATGCTGAGTTCAGTTGGCTATGACTCGGCTACCCAGACTCTTCGTGCTGTCTTTAATAGCGGTAAAACCTATGACTATTTTAAGGTTTCACAAGAGGTTTACGATGAATTGATCGCTAGCGAATCTAAGGGACGTTATATGCGTGATGAAATTATCGATATGTACTCCTATCAACAAGTAAAAAGGAAAAGCAAATATTAGCTTTACTATATGACATCTATGAACTATCCTGATCGCACCAATCCTCACCCAATGACAGGATTTCCCCAAGTTTGCTTTATTCAAAACACAGTCTCTAACCCAAATATCATTATCGGCGACTACACCTATTACGACGATCCCGAAGACTCCGAAAACTTTGAACGTAACGTCCTATATCACTTTGACTTCATTGGGGACAAACTGATTATCGGTAAATTTTGCGCGATCGCTCGTGGCGTAAAATTCATCATGAATGGCGCAAATCTCAGTATGTCAGGCATCTCCACCTATCCATTTCAAATCTTTTGGCATGAATGGAAACCGCAAAATCTCGAATTCCCCTACAAAGGCGATACCGTAATTGGGAATGATGTCTGGATCGGCTACGAAGCGGTAATTATGGCGGGAGTGAAGATTGGTGATGGCGCGATTATTGCTTCCAAATCTGTGGTTACTAAAGACGTGCCACCCTATGCGATCGTTGGGGGCAATCCTGCGACAGTGATCCGTCAGAGATTTGACGATCGCGCGATCGCAAAGCTACTCGAAATCGCATGGTGGAATTGGGATATGGAGAAGATTACGAGAAATCTGGATCGGATTGTGAGCGCGGATATCGCAGCCTTGCAAAATTGTAAGTAGCTAGGCATAAGTAAACTTACAGCGCTTTGCGCTCAAACCCAAACTAAGGGAATTTTTGAAAGCGTTGCGAAGCAACGCTTTCAAAAATTCCCTTGTGGTTCGTTTGATCGATAATTGCTGTAAAACCTAGAAGAGCATACCGCCCACACAGCGGGCGGTATGCTCTCTGGTTTTGGTTTTTAATTATGCCGAACGACTTATGTAAGTTAGGAATTTTCTGGATTTGCCTGACTGATCGTTTACAATGAATCTCTACTCCCAGTATTTGCGATCAGCTCCAAAAAATTCAGCGATTGGTTTATGCTTGATGAAGAGTCGGAACTTGTATGGAATTTAACTACAACTACAAAGGCAGTTCGTCAGTGTCTGGACAAGGCGATCGCACAGCGATGTCGTTCTCACCTGATCTGACAAGGCAACCCACTTACTTTAGAGGCGAACTGCAACAGAATATTGCCTTTCGAGAAGCGATTAGTGCCTTGCATGACGTTGTAGTTTCTGACCTTCGTTTTAAGCCAAAGGATAAAGAAGCTTACAAAGCTTGGGCAGCCCAACGCAATGAGATTGACTGGCAACTGGTCGCCGCCCAACGCCAAGAAGTTACAGATAGGATCAAAGCCCTCCAAACCGATCTCACGGATCTAAATCGGCGTAGTTCGGAACGGATGTCTGGATTTTATCGAGCCACCGCGAGATATTTTGATTATCTCTATCAAAAAGATCGAGATTATTGGTTTGTGCTTGACCCTGTAATTACCGTTCATCCTGACGAAGTTTTTTTTGAATGCTTTAGCCAAGATGAATCTAGCTATGGTCGTCTGGGGGCTAGCTATGAGGTATTTAAGAATATTGATGAATTTGCCTGCGGCACTACCAACATCGATTACTCCGCCGCACTCTACGATGAGTTCCAAAAGATTCGCAGTTATAAACGGACGTTATTGGAGGTCGATCCTTCGGGGTTTGAAGTAAAGACCACAGGAGAGGCTGACTATAAAGAAGTCAAAATCGATCTACCAGATACTTGGGTGCGCGGCTTTTTGCAGGTTAGCTCGGCAATGTCACTTCCCGCAATTCGCTTTGACCTCCATCCCACCGATATTTATAACATCTGTTTTGTTTTGCGTCGTCGCAAAGAAAAGCAGGGACCGCGCAGTATGCGCTATATTCTCAAACCTAACGAACCTATCCGAATTGTATTTGAGCCTTGGGGAACGGAAATAGTCTGTTCCCGCTCAATTTATGAGGGCAATAGCGATCGCACGATCCGTGTTTGGGGTCGTCGTCGTCTCTTGATTTTGGAGCGACTGATTCCCGTTGCGCGTAAATTCACCGTGCATTTACTTGGCAATGGAATGCCTTCTTTTTATGTCGCCGATCTTGAAGATATGTCCTTCACCTTGGGGCTATCGGGCTGGACGGCTAATGACTGGGCAAAGGCGAGTAATTTTGATTTACTTGCGCCTAGGGCAAATGTTGATGACCGCACCAAACGCCAGATTTTTGAAGCCCTCAAGCAGAATTGGGTAGAATCCCCTGACGCTCTAGCAGCAAGACTCAGACTGGATCGCTCGGTGGTTCTTGGTGCGCTCAGTGCCTATACTCAGGCGGGTAGAGCGATTTATGACCTGAATAAGCAGGTCTATCGTGTGCGCGAACTGTCCAGTGTCCCTTTGCCGATGGATAAGCTGCGCTTTGCTAGCGATCGCGAAGCCCAAGCGAGTCAATTTTTAGAGCAGAATGCGGTGCGGATTACCAGTGACAATATTGATACTTCGGGAACTCAACTCTTGCAAGGAGAAGTGCGCCACAAAAATCAAACTTTCCTGCCTGTGGTCACGCTCGATCGCGATCTACGCATTGTTCACGCTGAATGTACTTGCAACTGGCATCAACAAAACAAGCTATTTAAAGGACCTTGCGAACATATCCTCGCTTTGCGAATGCATAGCGATCGCATCGCTAATGCACGCTAATGCAATTGTGTAATACCCTTTCGTTCCTCTTGTTCAACGCGCCAAATGTTCTTTTAGCCAAGCGCTTAAATCAGCAGTTGTTTGTAAGTCAAAGATTGCTTCGGCTAAATTTTCTAGCTGCACGACAGATAGTTTAGTAATTTTAGATTTTATGCTTGGAGATATTTTACCAAATTTGCGGGTTAGCATTCGTACCAACATCGCAGCCTGTCTTTGTAAACCCTCTTGTTTACCAATTTGCAAACCTTCTTGTTTACCAATTTGCAAGCCCTCTTGTTTACCTTCCTGCATAGCCTCTTGGTAGACGCGGGTTTTCTTTAGATCGCTATGTGTAAACATCGATTCAACCTCTTGACGACTTAGTTTTGGGAATTTATATACCAACACTGCCTCTATGAATTCTACTACGTTATCTCTCAGTTCAGTGTTTGTTTCTTGTTCAACTTTTTGGGCTAGTTTTCTTGCTATGGTTGGTGCTTTTTTTTCTGTGGCTAAGATTAGCTGAATGATGGCTATGCCAAGGGAGTTCGTTTCTTCCCGCAGGTCTTCTAAATATATGCGGGTGATCCTTCCTGAGGCAATTAGTTCTTGGCAGAATTTGTCGGGTATTGGTTCGCTATTGTATTTGGCAAAGATGGCTACGGCTTGCCAGTCTTGGATGGGACGATATTGGTTGAGATAGAGGAAAATTTCGGCTAGGAATTCGGAGTAGAAGTCTTCTTTGGGTTGAAATTGGACTTCTACCAGAAATATTGGTTTGTCGTTGGTTTCGGGCATGAAGATACCGTCAAACCGAAATGCTTTTTCTTTGATCTCGGCTGAGCTGAATTTGTATCCTTCGGCTTCTGCGATCGGGCGATCGATTAGCTCGAATAGTAGGGTGTGGAAGGATTGAAAGAGTTGATAAAATAAGGTGTCTGTCTTCATTCCTTTATGATTTTATGGGGGTAGCCAGTAGCTTGATGGGAAGTGGGATTTGAGGATAGGTGAGATGGATTTTTAAGAGGGATTCTAGGGCTTTGGCTTTATCACCGATCGCGATCGCAGCAGATTGTCGGGTGAAAATTTGGGCGACGATATGCGCAGCGGCTTCGCTTTTAATTGCTTCTTGATTGAGAAAAGCGAATACCCGTTGCTTCGTGACACGACCGCGATTTACTTGGGCTAAGACTCTTGTGAAATAGGGAATTAGCTCCTGCAAACGACTGGGATTATTTGCCGCGTAGTTTTCTAGATAATTGGTGGCAAATAGTTGCATATCCATAGAAGGATGTTCGCTAAATTTAACTAGATATTCTTGTCCATCGGTTTCTTGAAAACAGCGACTGACTAGATCGCGTCCAAACTTGCGCACATCAGCGCGAATGCTATCGCAGATGCTGATAATTACCACAGGCGTGAAGTCTTCAGGTTGGAGTAATTCTCCAAAGAGGCGAAATCCAAATAGCCTTGCATCATCCCAGCGTGATTCGAGAAATGGTAATGCTGCGAGTAATTCTTCTGGTTGACGATGCAGACGGGGGAGTATCTGTTCGCCCATAGCATAGGAGGCAATGCGAACTGTTAACACTTCATGGTTGCTAAACTGAGCAATCTCTGCGGTTGTAAAGCTACTCGCCCAAACCGATCCATTGACGGAGAGGATAGATCCCGCCACTTCTTGAGCGGCAGTAGATTTGGTTTGGAGAAGTTGTTGCGTCAACTCTTGGGTAGCCGCAGACATCCATTCAGGCAAATCATTTTGGAGTAACTGGCTGAGGAATTTATGCACCCCTTCGTTCGCTTCAGGAGCAAGCAAGACTTGGAGTAGTTGTCCTGCAAGGGTTAAGCTGAAGTCATGATTGTCATTAGCCAATCGATGAATGATCGGACGAATTGCTTCGCGCATATCCGCGATCGCATGGGTCGCGATCGCCAAGATTAGGGTTGTGCGTTCTAACAAAACGCGATCGGGCAATTGCCCAAACAGCCGCACACCCAAAACCCTAACATGATCATAGGGGGATTCTAATAGAGCTTCCATTAAGCCTGATGGTAAGTCCATGACATTTATTTCATGGTTCACCAGAATCTGCGCTCCCAAGGTTTGCAACTCTGGCAGGGGATGACGCAGGAGATCGAGAATAATTTCTAAGCCTAGCGATCGCAATTGCATACTGAAGCTAAGTAATATAGTTTCTGCTCCTTGTTTAGCCTGTTCTGCTTGATCGGGTTGCAGGGTCAGCATCAGGGCAATAATCTGTCCAATTAGCGATCGCGCTGTGACATCACTCAAAATAGCCGTACCAAGTAACTGCCGCGCAAAAGTCCTCGTCTCCGCCTGTTTGCTCAATACCAATCCCGCAATTAATTGACTATCTTCGGTTAAAAAGCGATCGCGCTGTTCGTTAATCCATCGATAAGCCTCGGTTCGCGCAGGTGCAAAAGCACAATTAGCCACCGCTAAAATTAATTTGCCATCGGGCTGCTCAGGTTGATAGCGAACTCTTGCTAGCTCAAATCCTAATTGCGCGGTGACTGCGTAGGGACGGGCTAGGATTTTAATCAGATTCTCTAGGGATAGCTCTGCGCAAAAACTTTGACATGACCGCATCGCTTTAACGGCAAAATGATGTACGGGGCGGGCTTCACTTTTTAAGAGAAGTTGCAATAGCGCAGTGGGATGCTGTTCCCACAGTTGAGGGAATGCTTCTTCTCTAACTTTTGGCTCAGGACTTTCAGGCTTATAGGGAGGAACACATCGCCATGCTCTGGCGTTGGGCTTCAGCACATAACGGTGGCTATGCTCATAGAGAATATGATTGAAGGTGATATATTTGGCATAGATATCCCATTCAATTCTTGCGGATTCATACCGACTCCAATTGCGATCGTACCCATAGTAAACAGATTGCCGCACTTCCTCAGCATCAACATCTGAATACTGCAAGAGAATACTTACGGCTAGGTTAATGTAGGCTGGATCGTTTAATTCTCCAAGTTTACGGAGCGATCGCCATACTCGCCGCCTTAAGTAACTGCGTGTTTTTTGGGAATAAGCCTGATTATTCTCAATATTATTCTCAAACTCTTCATAGTCTGGTTGTTTATCTTGCTCGAAGCGTTTTGCCAGAATTGCGAATGCTTCGGCATCTTGGCGATATTCGGCAATTTTGAAGATATGGCGCACTCTTTGGAAGTAGTTATATCCTAGAGGAACTGTTCTTAAAACCTCTAAAATCGCTGGGCGAATATTCTCACTATCGATTTGATAGAGAAGTTCGATCGCCATAAAACGGTAGCGATCGTCGCTATTGAGAAAAGCCTGAAAAGCTTCCGCAAATTGCTCAGCAGTACCATAGCGAACTGGATCTTGCAGTGCGATCGGTAATTGTGCGATTAATTGCGATCGCATCTCCGCTTGTTTAGCACGATCAGCCAGTTTAAAAACAGCTTCAAAGGCGATACGCTTTACTGAGTCTGGCGTAGCACTATTTTGATACAGCCCTTCTAAGGTGGAAATGACATTGCGATCGCCACACCATCCTAATGACCAAGCGATCGCATAGTTCCTGATGGGATTGCGCGAAGTGTTGAGCATCCGTAACAAAAGAGGTGCTGCTGCTGCTATCTTTAGTTCTCCCACCCGCCAAATCAATCGATCTAAGGGATGCTGGCGATCGCGCCTAGCCACTAAGGGATTGCCCATCCGATCTACTAGGTTTGTACGCGGTTGACGACCACGCCTTGTATTCCTCACCCCACTACGAGATGCAACGCTAGAAGGAACGCCCACATTTAAGATTGCCACCAATCGATTGAGAATCGCTTGACTTCTGGCATCGCTATCAATGGGAATTTCTATCGGTGGCGGTGGTGAACTTGCGATCGGGGTAGAAGTCGCCTCAGTTTCCCCAGTAGCATCACGATAGCCTTTGCTTACTTTTGCATTGATTAAGCGATCGAGCAATTTCTGTGCTTGCTCTAGGGATACTGCTGTCACTGTCTCGGAATTCTCTTTGAGGACAGCCCCTTGTTTCCCATACCGCGAGTTGACCACATAGCGATTATCCCCAACCTGACAAAGATCGATTTCGTAGACTTTAGCTGAGCTGCCAGCATGATAAAGCAGCGTCGTTCGTTTAATTATTTGCATGGCAAGCTCAAACTAGTAAATCAATAATAAATCAATAAATATGATAAATATGCTGTAGTGCCATATTAGCTTAAAGCAAACTCCTTAAATAGAAATGAATGCCTAGTTATTCATCTCTCTGATAAATACAGCATAAAGAACGTTACCATCCGCAGTAAATCTTATCGCTGGCAAATTTCTAACTAAAAGAAATGCTCTTCCGAAATCTACTTCAGTTTTATCGATGGATAGTTTGATCGGCTTCTTCATAATTCCTTGTTGGTAACCATCGATAAATAGCGCACCCTCCGCAATAACATCTAATTTGACATTATCCTCATCAATCTCTATTTGTCCATGATTCCAATGAAAAAGAACTTTCGTAGATACAGTTCTAGTTTTATTGTTAATCCAATTTTGGATACCTCTCTTTTCATATAGATAGTCAAATTTGCCAAATACAATTGCTTTTTCGACAATTTTAGTAGGTGTCTGTGTCCATTTCTCTACATAAAAAAATGGTATGGGTTTATAAAACCTATTGATAATATAGTAAAAAGTATATGGAAAAAATAACAATCCAGATCCATGAAGAGCAAATGCTTGCCAGAAATTTGGTCGCATTATACTTAGTGATGAGAATTGAAATAGATTAGCAAATAATAATGAAAACCCTATTATGAAGATTAAAGTGTCAAATGGAATTCCATTACTGGTAATATTGAGTAATACAAATTTTGTTCTTAAAAAATCACACCAACTATATATCGACTTAAAAAGGTTGCCTTTAAGATTATTCATATAAAAATCTTTATTTTTTCGTTACAGTCATTTGGCGAAAGTGTATCACGTTATAAATCCTGTAAATACACTGTGGTATTGATTGTATATGTATTACTCTATCCCTTAGTCTAAAATTCATGTCTAACGAGTATTTTAGAGATTAAAACTGAGTTTGACCCAAAAGCCATGTTTAGGTTATCTTTTGAGTAGTACATATTTGTATATCTTTGGTATATCAAACATGTGCGAAATAGTCGCAACAGCAGTCATAAGGGTAAACAACCTTGCAATCCGAATGGTGGATCGCCATTCTTGCATTTAGTCTAAGCGCGCATCACTGGCTTGCTCTTAACTGTGCGTCTCTCGCTACTAGTGTGTTATTACGGTTTGGCTTCCGAAAAGCTAACGAACACACTAGTAGCGGAGCCGCTGGAGTTGAGCAATCCAGTCCTGAGAGGTTTACGAAGGAGTAACCTGTTGACTGCTGAATGTGGCTTTTTGACAGCGCAACCTGCGGTAAATAACTATGACCAACCAACCCCGCACCCGTCAGGAACTTTACGATCGCATTAGGCGTAGCTCCAGAGATGAAGTAATTTTGGAGGAAATGATTCGTTTAGGATTTTGGCCAGCCGCAGGTGAAATGCCCAAGGATCCTGCCGATGAGATTCGGCGCAAGGGCGAGATCATGCGGGAGCTTGAGGATTTACGAGCGCAAAATCGCCAACTGCATAATGAAGAAGCACTCAAAAAAGAAGCTTTAGCCCAGAGATTAGCGGAGTCTAAACGTAAACAGCAAGAAACTAAAGAGCGGCGAGAGCGAGAGCGTCAAGAACGTTTAGAAATTTGGGAACTCAAGAAACAACAGGAAATTGTATTTCTAGGCGAGGGAGTTTCCGCAGGACTCAATAAGACTGAATGCGATCGCGATCGCTTACAAAGCTACGGCTTACCAGAATATGGCACATCAGGGGAGATTGCTGCTGCCATGGGAATCAGCCTCGGTCAACTGCGATTTTTAGCCTTTGTAAGACGGGCTAGCAATATATCTCACTACATCCGTTTCAAAATTGCCAAAAAAACAGGCGGCGAACGATTGATTTCTGCGCCCATGCCACGGCTCAAGCAAGCGCAGACATGGATTCTCTATCACATTCTCGAACAAGTGGATTTACATGAGGCTGCCCATGGCTTTTGTCGTGGGCGATCGATTGTCACTAATGCCGCGCCGCATGTGGGAGCCGATGTCGTCATCAATCTGGATTTGCAAGATTTCTTTCCTTCTATCTCTTACCATCGGGTTAAGGGATTATTTATATCTCTAGGCTATTCTGAAGCTGCTGCTACGATATTTGGACTAATTTGTACTGATGCTGCTGTAGAGGCAGTAGAACTTGATGGCAAGACCTATTATGTGGCTCTAGGCGATCGCCATTTGCCCCAAGGCGCACCCAGCAGCCCAGCCATTACCAATTTAATCTGTCGCCGCCTCGATCTGCGTCTCACTAAGATGGCAGCAAGTCTTGGTTTTGTGTATACGCGCTATGCTGATGACTTGACCTTCTCTAGTTCTGGTGAGAATTTGCGACAGATCTGTAATGTGCTGAAACGGACGGAAGCGATCGCAACTCATGAGGGGTTCACGATTCATCCTCAAAAGACGAGAGTTCTCCATAAATCTCAACATCAAGAAGTAACAGGGATTGTAGTTAATGAGAAGCTAAATGTGGATAGAGAGACACTCAAACGTTTTCGGGCTACCTTGTTTCACATTGAGAAGGATGGATTAGCAGGAAAGCATTGGGGCAATTATCCTGATTTAATTCAATCCATCGAAGGCTTTGCGAACTTTGTGGCGATGGTCAATCCAGAAAAAGGTGGCAAGCTCAAGGAGCAAGTCCAGCGCATTAAAGCCAAGTACAGACCCAAACGAGTAAAGCGCGTAAGACGAAAAAGTAACTAAGTGATCGCACCTGCGTTATTTCAATTCTAACAATAGCGTTGCTATTGTTAGAATTGAAGTCTTGTACTGAATTTGTTCTCTATGGCAATGTAATACCAATTCACGAAAGTGTTGTCATACTTTCGTGAATTAAAAACCAAACTCAGTAGTGGTTTTCAAAGCTGAAGCTGAAAATGGCGTAGCCATTTTTAGCTTCAGCTTTGGTATAAGAGATATTGGGACAGAGCTATTTCAACTTTTTGAGTGTCTTTTCGGCTTGAGATATAAAGTGTTGATTCTTACGATATTGAAATGGAACAAAGCTTTTGATTTTATAAATCATCGTCTCTAAAGTCTCACGAGCAGTTGCAATATCTCCTTGTTGTTGATATATCCTTGCAAGTGTCATATAGGCATCTGGATGACTCCAACTTTTGAGGTGCAACTTCAAGTGGGTCTTTGCTGCTTCTAGATTACCAAGATCAAATAAAAGTTCACCGTAGGTGAGAGAAGCATTTCCATAGGAGAATCCTGCTTCTACTTTCAATAGCCTTTGCAAATGAGTCTTTGCTGCTTCTAAATTTTTGTTGTTCCTTTCCGCCCAAGCTGCGCCCCAAAGAGCTTTAGGATGATCAGGCTCTAGTTCTAAGGCTTTATTATAGGCATTTGCAGACTTATCCAGTTGATCCAGCTCAAATAGGATATCTCCTAGTTTGATGTACTGGTGCGCTTTGCCAATATTCCTAGCTTCGGCTTCTGCCTGCCACAGCGCATCACGTAACCGACGACGGCTTAAGAATCGGGGGACTGGGATAGTACTACCATAGCGAGGCATCCAGCAAATAAAGAAGTAGAGAAAAGCGCCAATTATGTTAAGAAGAATTAATGCCCATAGCCAGAGATAGCGATCGCCCGAACCATTCTTTAGACAGTCATAAAGCATCCAAACCCAAAAAGCTGTCCCTAGCAAGCCAAATGAACTAAGAAAAATGAAGAATGCCTCTAGCATGGGAAAGCCTCACACAAATTTACAATAATAGCTATTTGGGCTTACCCAACACCTCAAATAGACTCTATACAAATATCTTGATTTAGTAAATATTCACTACAGCACTTTTGTCAAGCTACTTATGAGCAGGGAAATCACACATGTTTCTCAATATTTTAATTTAGTCAATTTTTAGGGGGTATTTTGGGTGTTAAATGTATTTGATGTCCCTCGTCTTCTTGATATCCAAATACTATGTAGTGATAGTCTGCATCACCACCAGTATTGGAAGCGCCGCCTAAACCTTCTACGAATCCTGCTTCGGTTGCGATAAATTTCATTGTTACAAATTACTGTGTGGTTAAACTAGCCTTTTGATATCGCCAAAGGTACGATAAAAACTACCGTTGGAAGATTCGCGGATTTCGTCAACCAGATAACGTGCGCCAGCTTCGCGAATATCTCTAGGAAATTGGACTTTCCAATTCTGATTGTAGCCGTCAGAGATAACGCGAATTCTCAATTTACTTCCATCTTGGAAACATTCCACTAATACACCTTGACTACTATCAGAAGTGGTTTCTACGGTTGCAGAAGGGAGAATATCCTCTAAAGTTGAAGCTTTGATATTGACTGTTTCGGTCACAGTGCCAGACTGAGCTGCTAGAATCGCCGCTTCACTGGCATCAATGCAAGCCAAAAAGCCCAAGTGCGTCACAATGTAGAGATGATCTTTAAAGAATTGCATAGACTGGGATGCGCCACAGCCAGAGTCTAGCTTCCAGAGGCGATCGCCTGCTTCATTAAAACAGTAGATCGCGCCATAGGTATCGCCTGCAAATACATACTTGCCATTCTCAGCCGTGGCACAGGAGCAGAGATAGGCATCACAACGATAGACAGCCTCAACATCGCCTTTTTTGCTAAAGCGGTGGACATTTCCTGTAGTTGTCGAAGCAAAGATGCTGGACTCCTCTTGCCAACCAAAACCCACCAAACCATTGACTTGATGCGACCAAATTTCTGTTCCATCCTCCCAGTCATACATCGTGACCCCATTGTTGTAGCCATGATATACCCCAATCTCATCACAACGCACCATCCAGCCGCGATCGCCTGCGCTCTTTTTCGACCATTGTGATTCATCATCATGATTAATCACGGTCACATATCCCGCCGCATCGGAAACAGCGAGGATGCCATCTTTGACATCAATCCAAAAGATATCCACATTGTCGGCAATGGCGTAAGCCACACGCGGCAATTTACCACTGAGATCATAGACATTGCCATCATCACAACCAGCATAAAGCCAATCATCATCAGCGAGAATACACTTCACCCCATCGGGAAGCTTATATTGAATCTGGACTTTGCCATCATGGGTAATTGCGGAAATCTTACCTGCTTGATTGCCGACGAAGCAGAGATCGTCTTTGATATAAATTCCCAAGGCGCTTGCGCCCGTGTCAAACCGCCACACCACAGGCGCTTGAATGATTGGCGATCGCCTTCCTTTTCTAGACTGGTTATAGCTCTCTGCGATCGCGCCTGAACGACGAGTGATAGATCTTTTCTGGCGTTCGCCCATGACGGCTAGTTCATAGCCTTTGCGTTTCTTTTCGTTAATTTTTTTGGTTGCATCAGCCAGAGCTTTCTCAGGTGTGGCAAAGGTTGAGACTTTAGTTTGTCCGCGATCGCCGATCCGACCATAGCGGATGGATACTTCTAAATCATTTACAGTTACTTCATAAAACTTATGAGAGCCACTATCTCCTTCGGATAGTTCTAAATAGGTTTTTTGTTCTGACATAAGACCTCTATCGGTAGAGTTTTATCTATTTTAAATAGGATTTACGCAAATAAACCAAGAACTCAAGTTCTTGGCTAAAAGCTCAAGTCCACTGAAGTGGACTACAGAATGCTCTTATTTAACCCGTTTCAACGGGTTTGATCTTTTAGCCCGCACTTGGGTGCAGGGCTACTGCATAAGTCTTATTGAAGCAATTCCAATTCTAAAAATGGCAACGCCATTTTTAGAGTCAAAGCCCCTTACTGAGCAGTAATGAGTATCTGTCTAATCTAGATGAGAATCTGATTTGGCATGGGTAAGATAGCTTTGACCTGAATTAAAAGGTTTTAGGGATATGTCATTAACTCACCTTACGCAGAAGTCTAAAAAGGTTTCAGGGATTGCCATTCCAAGTAAGATTGCTGCAAAGCCTTAATATACAATTTGGATTTGAGAGCAAAATGATTGAGCTTAGAATTGAGTTTAAGAACCTCCAATTTCACATATCCCCACAAAGATGCAAAGAAGTGAT
>NZ_LIRE01000710.1 GCF_001402795.1 Pseudanabaena sp. 'Roaring Creek' | reverse complement strand
AGCTTCGACTTCGCTCAGCTAACGTTGGCTGAGCGAAGTCGAAGCCACAAGTAATTTAATTAATAGCAATTCCCTTACTGGGTTTAGTTTTTAATTCACAGAAGTATTGTCGCTCTTTCGTGAATTGGTATTACAGAGTTTTTTATTTATTTTTTATTTTTTATTTATATAGGTATGACCCAAAAGCTCCTATTTGTCTGTCTCGGAAACATTTGCCGATCGCCTGCGGCGGAAAATATTATGAATCACTTGATTGCAAGGGCAGGAATTAGCGATCGCTTTATTTGTGACTCGGCGGGAACGGGTGGATGGCATGTGGGCGCACCACCCGATCGCAGAATGAGAGCGGCTGCCAAGGAAAGAGGTTTAGACTTTGTCGGTTCAGCAAGACAATTTGAGGCGATGGATTTACGAGAATTCGATCTGATTTTGGCAATGGATCGAGACAACTATCGCAATATTCTCGCTCTCGATCCGCAAGGCAAATTTACTCATAAGGTAAAGATGATGTGCGATTATTGCGAAACTTATCCCGATAAGGAAGTACCCGATCCTTACTACGGCGGAGCGGATGGATTTAATTATGTGATTGATTTGCTTTTTGATGCCTGTAAGGGGCTACTCAAATCTTTAAGTTAAAACCTAGCAACATCAGGTTTGCTTAAGACATAAAACCCAAAAGAGGATTGCCGCGCTCCGCGCGGCAATCCTCTTTTGGGTTTTAAAATCACAAAATGGCTACGCCATTTTGTGATTTTAAAACCCTTACTGGGTTTGATTTTCAATTCCCAAAAGTGTAGCCACACTTTTGGGAATTGGTATTATGTCCTGATACAGTTGGCGGCAGCTATATAAAACAATTCTCACTTTTTACTTCCATTCTCATCGCCAGTTTTACTGGTGGAAATGATATGAATATCGACATTCTTAAGTAATCGCAAAATCCTTTGGGTCAGCGACCCCTTAAATAAAATTTGCCACCGCGATTTTTGGCTTTCTCCCATCACAATCTGGGTAACCCGATAATTTTTTGCCGTATCGACGATCGCCTTTAATGCATTGCTATCGCTTACCCGAATAAAAGTGCCTTCAAATTCTTTGCACAATCGTTCGCAAGTCTCTATATGGAGGCTTTCGGCTTTGGTTAAAAACCGTTCAGGGTCATCAACAAATAGAACGTAAAGTTGCGCGTGCATATAGCCTGCAATCCTCGCACCTCGCCTCAATAACTGCAAAGAATTAGGATAGGTGGAAACGCAAACTAACACCCGTTCGTGAATGTTACAAACTAGATTGCTAGCCGAATTAGTAGAATCATGAGCTTCGAGATCGTCTTCAATATTATCGGCAATTTCTCGCAGCGCCAACTCCCGTAGGGCAATCAAATGACGACGCTGAAAAAAGTTGTTAAGGGATTGATCGATTTTTTCAGGTGCATAGATCTTTCCATCACGGAGTCTTTCCTGCAAGGTTTCAGGCGTGACATCGACTACAACCACTTCATCGGCATCTTCTAAAATGCGATCGGGAATGCGCTCTCTGACAATTACCCCCGTTATTTTCGCAACGGTATCGTTAAGACTCTCGATATGTTGAATATTAACAGTGGAATAAACATCAATTCCTGCTTCCAGAAGCACTTCCACATCCTGATAACGTTTTTCGCGTTCAGCATTGGGAACGTTAGTATGCGCCAATTCATCCACTAGCGCTAATTGTGGCTGTCTCTGAAGAATTGCATTAGTATCCATTTCTGTGAGCGTCACCGACTCCCAACTAATTTGTTGGCGCGGGATTAACTCCAAACCGATCGCTTTGGCTTTCGTTTCAGCACGATTATGGGTTTCCAGCAACCCAATGACAACATCAATACCCTCCGATCGTAGTCGATGAGCCTCTTCTAGCATTCGATAGGTTTTACCAACTCCAGGACTCATGCCAATAAATATTTTATGTTTACCGCGACGATGGGTTCTAATCATAGTTCTTTCTATTTATAGAGCTGATACCAATTCACCGAAGTGAGCCAACACTTCAGTGAATTAAAAAGCAAATCCAGTAAGGTTTTGAGATTCATGTCTTCGATTCATGTCTTCGATTCATAAGTAGCTAGGCATAAGTAAACTTAAAACCTAGAAGAGCGTACCGCCCGCTACGCGGGCGGTACGCTCTCTGGTTTTGGTTTTTAATTATGCCTAGCTACTTACCTTCGAGTTATGCCTTCGATAGATTGTCTAATGCAAGATTTAACTTTAATACATTCACCCCATCTTCTCCAAAAATGCCGAGAAACCGACGATCGGTACTTAGTTCGATTAGTTTTTCTAATTGACTCAGCTCGACTTTCCTTGCGAGAGCGACTTTCTGGATTTGGGCTTTAGCGGCTTCAGGGGTGATATGGGGATCGAGTCCAGAGCCAGAAGCATAGATGAGATCGGCAGTGGGATTAATACCTGCTTTTTGCAATCTCGGTATATCTCCCTCGATCGCCTTACTAGGATCGGCATCGGCTTTACCCTTGATGCGTCCGAGCAGATCGGGATTACTTGCTGCTAAGTTACTTCCGCCCGATACGCCCGTTTTAAGAATGCCCGCCGTATCCTTTTGAGGGTCGGCAGAGCTGTAGCTGATGGCGCTAGGTCGGCTATTAAAATATTTATCACTGGTAAAGGGTTGTCCAATGAGACTCGAACCGATCACCTGTCCTTGGGAATTGCGGATTAAACTTCCATTTGCTTGATAAGGAAAGCCCCCTTGAGCGATCGCAATCATGGCAAAAGGATAAATTACCGCAACCAACAACCAAAGAACGAGGGTAGTCCGAATAGCTTTGATAATTTCGTTCATAGGATTAAAATTTCTCAGGTTGGAACATGACAGCAAAGAGATAAATGGAAAAGCTAACGGTGGCAATCCCTAACAGTCCTAGGGCATAGGCTTGAAAGCGGGTAAAACTATCGGCATTAGCGGCGAAGACCGCAGGGGCAGCTACGAGGTTCAGACACAAGGCAAGAAATAAGTAGACTGGATATTTCCGCTTAATCACAAGTTGCCCAAGGCTCCCAAGATCTTCGAGGGGAAAGCCGTTTACAAAATCTCTAGCAAAATCTCTAGCAAAGTAATTTGGGGATTTTTTCATGATTTTCAATGGGATAAATTAGGCGATGGGCAAGAGAATATCGATGAATTTAATGGCAATAAATGGAGCAATCACACCACCTAGCCCATAGAGCAGAATATTGCGCTGTAGGAGTTGATCGGCAGTGAGAGGACGAAACTTCACGCCCTTAAGGGCTAAGGGAATTAGGGCTGGAATGATCAGGGCATTGTAGATTAACGCTGAGAGAATTGCCGACTGGGGACTTTTTAAACCCATAACATTCAAAGCCCCAATCCCTGCGGCAGCAAAGATAGTCGGAATGATGGCGAAATACTTCGCAATGTCATTGGCGATCGAGAAGGTGGTCAAAGCACCACGGGTAATCAGCAATTGCTTGCCGATCGCCACGAGGTCGATCAACTTAGTCGGATCGGAATCCAAATCCACCATATTGGCAGCCTCTTTTGCCGCCTGCGTTCCTGAATTCATGGCAACGCCCACATTGGCTTGCGCGAGTGCAGGTGCGTCGTTTGTGCCATCACCTGTCATGGCAACTAGCTTGCCCTGAGACTGTTCGCGGCGAATTACTTCAATTTTATCTTCGGGTGTCGCTTCGGCAATAAAGTCATCGACTCCCGCCTCTTCCGCAATTACCGAGGCAGTAATCTGGTTGTCTCCCGTAAGCATAATCGTGCGCACGCCCATCCGTCGCAATTGATCGAAACGCTCTCTCAGTCCTGGCTTAACGATATCTTTGAGATAGATTACACCATACAAATCGCCCCCCTGACATACTCCTAGGGGCGTACCACCGAGTTTCGATACTTTTTCGTAGGCAGCTTCAAACTCTTCGGGGACATTGCCAGAGCGCGATCGCACAAAGCCACGGATCGCATCAACGGCTCCTTTGCGAACTTCGATCGCATCGGGGAGGTCAGTGCCACTCATACGGGTACGGGCTGAAAATTCAATGCCCTTGGACTGTTCCCGATCGAACTTCACTACTGCACCTGATTGTTCAGCTAACTGGACAATTGACCGCCCCTCAGGGGTTTCATCAAAGATACTGGCGGCTAAAGCCACGGAAGCGATCTCGGCGAGCGAATGTCCATTCACAGGAATGAATTCATCGGCGAGGCGATTGCCAAGGGTAATCGTACCCGTTTTATCTAGCACCAAGGTATTGATATCGCCACAAGCCTCAACCGCTCGCCCCGATGTCGCAATCACGTTAAATTGAGCAACCCGATCCATACCCGCAATCCCGATCGCACTGAGCAATCCGCCAATCGTGGTCGGAATCAGGGCAACCAATAGGGAAATGAGAATGGCGATCGTCGTCGGTGTTTGCACGTAATTGGCAAGAGGGGTGACCGTCGCCACCACAATCAAAAATACCTGCGTCAGCACCGTCAGTAGAACGGTTAAGGCAATTTCGTTAGGGGTTTTTGTCCGCTCGGCTCCCTCCACAAGCGCAATCATGCGATCGATAAATCCCTGTCCAGGATCGGCGGTAATCTTAATGGTCAATTCGTCGGAAACCACCCGAGTACCACCCGTAACCGAACTCGCAATATCCGTTCCTGGTTGCTTCAGCACTGGTGCGGATTCACCTGTAATTGCCGATTCATCTACCGAAGCCAAACCTGCGATCACTTCTCCATCAGCGGGAATCATCTCGCCGATCTTGACCTTAACGAGATCGCCTCGACGTAACTCCGTAGAGCTAATTTGCTCGATCGCCCCATCGGGTAGCACTTTACTAGCGATCGTATCCGATCGCGTCGTCCGCAATGAGTCCGCCTGCGCTTTACCTCGCCCCTCAGCGATCGCCTCGGCAAAGTTGGCAAACAAGACCGTAAAGAAGAGAATAACCGTAATTAAGCCATTGAGAACCCGCTCTTTGTTAGGATCGGCTGCCACAGTTCCAAATAAGTTGGGATCGATCGTGACTAATAGAGTGACAATCGTCCCCACCCACACCATGAACATCACGGGATTGCGAACGGCTATACGGGGATTGAGCTTCCGAAATGCATCCCGCACCGCCCGTTGATACAGTCCAGCCATAGATGCCTTGGGCGTGTGGCGGCGCGAGTCGCGGGTGCTACCGAGGGATTGCTTCTTTGGCGAAGATGAGTTAATGCTTGAATTATTATTCATGGATTTTAGCCGCCTCTAGCGATGAGAAAAGCTTCAGCAACGGAGCCGAGAGCCAATACGGGAAAGAAAGTTAACGCGCCCATAATCAAAATCACACCTGCGGTAACACTGGTAAATAGAACCGTGTCGGTACGTAATGTACCTGTGGTCATTGCCACGGGTTGCTTGCGCGACATACCATCCGCTAATAAAAGCAATGCGACAATCGGCACATAGCGTCCACCTAAGAGACTCACCGAGGCACTTAGGTTCCACCACAAAGCCGTAGGCGCAGGCTGACTATTGCCCAAACCAGCAAAGCCCGAACCATTGTTTGCCGCCGCCGAGGCATATTCATAGATGACTTGCGTCAATCCATGAAACCCAGGATTACTAATTCCTGCTAACTGGTCGGGAAATGCTAAGGCGATCGCGCCAGGAATAAGTATAAAAATGGGATGGATCAACAAAATCAAGAAACTGGTCAATACCACTTCATTTTTCTCAATCTTGCGCCCCAAAAATTCTGGAGTTCTACCAACCATCAGCCCAGTCACGAATACGGCTAAAATCGAATAGGCAAATAGGTAAGCCGTACCCGTGCCTTGCCCTCCCCAAATAATTTGCAAGAACAGATTGGACATCGTAATAAAAGCGCCACTGGGCATGAGCGAATCGAACATCGCGTTGACAGCACCAGTCATCGTTCCTGTCGTCGTCACTGAAAATAGAGCCGTCTGTGCCCAGCCAAACCTGATTTCTTTACCTTCAAAGTTCTGACTCTGTTTGCCTAGAACGGCATTAACCAGAGAATTACCTTGATATTCGCCAATCCCAGTAACGATAATGAATCCCACAAAGATAATAAACACCATGCCAAACAATAACCACGACATTTTGCGATTATTGGCAATTTCTCCATAGGTAAAAATTAGCGCTGTCGGAATGGAAATCATCGCTAATGTCTGAAGAAGATTTGAGAATCCATTGGGATTCTCAAAGGGATGCGCGGAGTTAGTAGCAAAGAAACCACCGCCATTTTCGCCAAGTTGTTTGATGAACTCGAAATGGGCAACTGGGCCCAAGGCGATCGCTTGACTGATGCTCGGATCCTCTAAAGTGGGAACAACCACTGGAGCCGATAGGGTTTCAGGCACACCTGAAATAATCAAAGCGATCGTACCGATAATACTAATCGGCAAAAGAATGCGCGTAATTGACTTGATCAGATCGACATAGAAATTTCCAAGCGATCGCCCAGTCAATCCGCGAATAAAAGCGATACCCACCGCAATACCCGTAGCCGCAGACACAAAAAACATAAATCCCAATCCCAAAGTCTGCGTAAAGTAACTCAGGGTAGTTTCACCAGAATAATGCTGTTGGTCTGTGTTAGTAATAAACGAAATGGTGGTATGTAAGATCGTATCCCAGCTTGGAGCGCTCATTCCCGTTGGGTTGAGGGGGAGAATGCCCTGAAAGCTCATAATCAGCGCCAATATTACCGCCATCGCCAAATTGCTATACAAAATCGCGCGGGAATATTGCCAGCCCGTCATCGGAGCAGCGGCTTGCCGATTACTCTGAATACCACTGAGATTAAATAGCAAATTCTCTAATGGGTTTAAAACTGAGTCCAGTAAAGTCTTTTGTCCCAGAAACACCCGTGCAATGTAACCGCCCAAAATTGGGGCGATCGCCACAATCAGCACCAGCGTCAGTCCAATTTGAATCCATCCTTGTAGCATTGATAAATTCCATCTAGAAATAGCTTGGATGAAAAGATCATCAGGCATTTTCAGAACTTTGTATAGGTATAACTTTCCGTTTAGGCATCTCTTTTCCCGTTACCAAACACCCGCTCGCAGCCCAAGCCCAAGATTAGAAGCTCAATCACGCAATATCCGAACAACCTCAGATGCAAAGTTTCACCTCAAAACTTATCATTCTCAATCCAAGGTGTTTAGAAAGCGTTTAGGCTAGCTAAACACTTTCTATATCTTGGATATATTGATTTACAGAAATTGTCGGTGTTACAGTTTGGCAATTGATTTAAGCCTGCTAATTGAGTATGTCAGTCTAATTCGGCAATTCCTAATGTATCTATGCCATGGATGTCTACCCCTCCTCTAGTACTTCTAAAGGGATATCTGCATATTCCTTTAGAAGACAGCATCATGCTAATTTAAAACCATACCAGCTCTTGCACAACCGCTATCGCATTCTCTATCATCTTGGTGAAGGGGGATTTGGAAAAACATTTCTGGCGGTTGATGAATTGCAAATTCCACTTCAATGTGTCCTCAAGCAACTTCTACCACATCGAGCAATCGATCGCTCTACAGCCCTAATCCTCTTTAATCAAGAAGTCCAACATTTAGCAAGGCTCGGCGAACATCCGCTAATTCCTAAGCTATTAGACAGTTTTGAGGAAGATGGAGAATTCTTTATCGTGCAGGAGTGGGTTGATGGATGGACTTTAGAACAGGAGGTTAGAGGTGCGATTCCATTTCATGAACCATTCCATGAAATAGAAGTGCGGCAAGTTTTGCAAGGACTGCTCCCAATTCTGCAATATCTTCACGATCGCCAGATCATTCATCGCGATATCAAACCCGATAATATCATTCGTCGATCATCTGATCGGCAATTGGTACTGGTGGATTTTGGTTCAGCCAAGCAAGTTGCCAATATCCGTCCAATGTCTCAGGGAACGCTGATTGGGAGCGTGGCATATGCAGCCCCCGAACAAATTCGAGGACAGGCGATGTTCGCTAGTGATTTATATAGTCTAGGGGTCACCTGTTTGTATTTATTAACGCAAACCAATCCCTTCGATCTGTACGATATTGGGGAGAATGATTGGAAATGGCAAGCATATTTGCGCCAACCCATTAGCCCTAACCTCAAGGATATTCTCTGTAAATTATTGCAACCAGCTATTAGGCAACGCTATCAGTCAGCAACAGAAGTCCTTACCGACCTAAATGCTTCAATGGTTGATTCCGTAAAATCAACTGGCGATCGCCTATCCCTTGAGATTAATAGTTTTGACCGCAACCGTCATATTAATCATATTAATTCCAGAGTTTCAGAGCAAGCAACGGATCTTGCTCCTCCTCCAATACCAGAAGTAAAACTTTTTGCAGAGGATCTAGCCTCGATTGCATCACTTCCCTTCATGCAGCGGTTGTTAATTGTGAGCATCGGGTCTACTTTGATCAGTTTGGCGATCGCTTGTATCGCATTTTGTTTGAGCATAATCCTTTCTGTACTCGTTCCGCTCCAATCTAATGGCGCAAACCAATCAAAGAGTAACTTCTTTTGGGGAGCGATCGGAATCATGGGTTTAGTCGGGTTAGGAGTATTGGGAAACAAGCCAGTTTCCACTTTAACCAAAGCCCCAATCCCTCCCAATGACAAAATTGATTAAGTAGTTCGGCTCTTGGGGTTTGATTTGTCCTAAGTCAAGTGACTGTAGCTATAAACTAGAAAAAGCTATAGAGTTATTTGAGATTTTATGTCACCGTCACCAGTATCTAATCAGCGATCTATCCCTTGGCGATCGCCTTCATTTTGGATGGTTGGCGGATTGTTCACAATGGTATTCGCCTTAGAGTATGCTACGCCGCCAGACTATGTGATGAGCTATCTATATATCAGTCCGATCCTAATTGCCAATTCGCGACTGAGCCGCACAGCCTCCTTTCTACTGATATCAGCCGCAGTTATTTTGACATTACTAAATATTTGGATTCCTAATAATCCAGAAATTCATGCATCGATGGTAGTAAATCGCATAGTCACCATCTTTGCGCTAATCGTAACAGGACTTTTGAGCGATCGCTATAGCCAAACCCAACAAACTCTATTCCAGCAGCAGTCAAAGCTGCAATCCCAAGAAAGAATTATGAACGTGCGCGAAGATTTTGCCTCTACGCTAGCGCATGATTTACGAACTCCATTACTCGGCGCGATCGAAACTCTCCAAGCCTTCGATCGCGAGCTATTTGGCAATATTAGTCTCAAACAAAAAACTGTCTTAGAAACGATGATTCGCAGTCACCAAAATAGTTTGAAGCTAGTTGAAACGCTCCTTGATGTCTATCGCAATGAAACAGAAGGATTGCCATTAAAAGTAAGCCCGACTAACCTCGCAGTTTTAGCGGAAGAAGTTGCCTCATCAATGGTGCATTTGTCAACCAGTCGCAGTGTCTATTTGAATTTGCATTATGGCGATTCCGAATTTCGCAAATTTCTGTGGGTAAATGGCGATGCTTTTCAATTAAGACGGGTTTTCACAAATTTACTGACCAATGCGATTAACCATTCCCCCAGAGGGGCTAAGGTGGAAGTAATACTTGAAACTCAGTCATCCTATCAGCTCGTTCATATCGTTGATTTTGGCGCGGGGATTAAGCCCGAAGAAAAACCCTATCTGTTTGAAAGGTTTTACCAAGGTCAAAGCGATCGCTTAGCTACGGGTTCTGGGCTTGGGCTATACCTGACCCGTCAAATTATCGAAGCCCATGACGGGACGATCTGGGCAGAAAACCGTATGCCCCACGGAGCTGTCTTTGCCTTTCGTTTACCAGCCTTACCCTTTTCATCGCAATCCACGTAAATCTGGAAACGTTAAGATGAATGGCGGCGCTTCGCGCCGCCATTCATCTTATACCAAATCACAAAATGGCTACGCCATTTTGTGATTTTAAAAACCTTACTAGGTTTGCTTTTCAATTCCCAAAAGTGTAGCTACACTTTTGGGAATTGGTATTACGTGGATTGCGATGAAAACTACGGTAATACCCTTGGCGACAGCTAAATCAAAACCTGATAGGTTTTGAGATTCCCAAGATGGCATTGCCATTTTGGGAATTGTTAGACGATCAGGAAGGGTGGCGCTTTGCGCCACCCTTCCTGATCGTCTAAAGTCTTTCCTTAATTCGCTAAAATCCCCTAAATATTGACATCCATTTAACTACATAAAGCCGCAAAATATTTTTGGTAGGAATAATAGTAGTTCGGCATAATTAAAACCAAAACCAGAGAGCATACCGCCCGCTACGCGGGCGGTATGCTCTTCTAGGTTTTAAGTTTACTTATGCCTAGCTACTTACAAAGAAAAGCACTGTAAAGCCTGTCGTCATCCCCTGCCAACAAGCCTTAGGAAAAAACATGACCTTGGATCATCTGAGAATACTTTTAGTTGAAGATGACGAACTATTTCGTCTCGGACTACAGGTAAGACTGCAACAGGAAAGGCAAATAGCCTCTTTAGTGGAGGCAAGCGACGGAGAAACGGCGATCGATCTTGCAAAACAACAGCCCTTCGATCTCGTTCTTCTCGATATTGGCTTACCAGGGCTAGGCGGCTTGGAGACCTGTCGCCAACTCAAACTCAGTCATCCCAGCTTACCAATTTTAGCCCTAACTTCTCGTAACGAGCGATCGCTGGTTTCGCGTTTAGTCACGGCAGGCGCACAGGGCTATTGTCTCAAAGGGGTTGCAGCGGAAACGTTAATTCTGGCAATGCGATCGGTAGTTGCTGGGGCTTCTTGGTGGGACGCAAATGCCACCGCTGAAATTCATAATATTTTTCAAAACCAATCCTCCGAAATAACTTCAGAGGATACATCTGGAGCGAGGGCAAATCTTTTAACCCGCAGGGAAAAAGAAATTCTCCTCTTAATTTCCGAACATAAGACCAACCAAGAAATTGCCAATCTGCTCTATATTTCTGCTGGCACGGTACGCGTGCATATTCACGCGATCTTACATAAATTTGGTGTAAGCGATCGCAAACAAGCGATTGCCTATGCTATTCAGAACGATTATTTATAAGGAAAAAATTTATACGGTAAGGATAGGCGGCGCATAGCGCTGCCCATCCTTACCATATAAAACTATCCCCCTATTTCTTTAGTGGCTAGGAAAAATCAAAACCCCAAAGATAGGTGGCAGCGCGGAGCGCTGCCACCTATCTTTGGGGTTTTATGTTCTAAGCAAACCTTACGTTGCTATATTAAGCAAAATGAGACCGATTTTGGCAATCGAGAGATAATGACAGAAACTAAAGCATTGACATACGCCTACTATTCTGGATGCGTTGCTAAAGGGGCATGTAAAGAGTTACATACCTCCACCACAGCGATCGCTCAAGCCCTAGGTATTGAACTAGTAGAACTGCACAAAGCAACCTGTTGTGGTTCGGGAACCTTCAAAGAAACTGATGAACTCATGGAGGACGTAATCAATGCCCGCAATATTGCCCTCGCCGAAGAATTAAATCTCACGGTAATGACGCAATGCAGCACCTGTCAGGGAGTACTCGGTCGCGTCAATGATCGGCTCAAAAGCGTTGATACCGATCGCAAAGAAGAGGTAAATGCAATCCTTAACACCCAAGGACATCATTTCCAAGGTTCCACCGAAGTTTTACATTTACTCTGGATTTTGATCCGCGATTACGGATTGAAAAGACTCGCAACTAAAGTAAGCCGATCCTTAGCCAATTTAAACTGTGCGGCTTTCTATGGTTGCTATTTATTGCGATCGCAAACGGTTACTCGTTTTGACGATCCTTTCCGTCCTGAGTCTCTGGAAAATGTCTTTCGTACCGTTGGAGCAACTCCTGTCTATTACGAAGGTCGTGTCCAGTGCTGTGGCTGGCCGATCTCCAGCTATGCACCTAAAGAATCTTTCTCGATGGCGGGCAGACATCTTACCGCCGCGATCGCGGCTGGCGCGGACTGTATCGTGACCCCCTGTCCCCTATGCCATCTCAATCTCGACTCACGACAACCCGAAGTCGAACAAGTGATCGGTCAAAAACTGGGAATTCCCATACTGCACCTACCCCAGCTAATCGGACTAGCGATCGGACTTGATCCTAAAGTTCTCGGTCTAGATCGTCACATTGTCTCTACCAGTTCTGTTTTACAAAAACTCGCTCTGCTATAGCCCTGAAAAATTTTAAAAGCCCAAAAGTAGAAGCCTTGCGTAGCAAGGCTTCTACTTTTGGGCTTTGAGCAAGATTTGATTTGCCCTACAGCGCTTCGCGCTCAAATCCAAATCAAGAAACCTTTTAAAAGTGTTGCTTTGCAGCACTTTTAAAAGGTTTCTTGTAGTTCTTTTTTATGGGCAAAGAGAGAATCGAACTCTCATGACATCGCTGTCGTCAGATTTTGAGTCTGCTAGCCAAAAGCTTATAATCAATACCTAGAAAGGCTTTCAATTTTGCCTTTTTATTTTTGCCTAAAATTTGGACTAAAAACAGGGTTGCATTATGGCGGATGACACCAGAATTTCTCAAGCTAATGGGCGCTTGAAATCTGCAAAGGTGGGGGTGAGGATTGAGGTAATTGGCGATCGCTTATATTTGAGGGCAACTTTACCGCCAAAACCTAATTCTCTGAAACGTGAGGCATATCAGCAGCGCATAGCGCTGGGGGTGAGAGCTAATCCCGTGGGCATCAAGGAAGCGGAAGCGGAAGCAAGAAAGATTGGCGCTTTGCTAGATTGTCGCGAATTTGAGTGGTCTGCCTATCTCAACGAAACCAGCGAGGCTATGACGGCGGGGGACTGGGTGAAAAAGTTTGAGGATGATTACTTTACTCGCAGGGAAAAGACTTCAAAATCACAGTCCACATGGCGTAAGAATTACTGGGAAGCTTTGCAGCGTTTGGCAATGGATGCAGAGTTGACCGACGAGGCTTTGTATAAGGTGGTGATTAGTACAACTCCTGACACTCGGACGAGGCAGATTTACTGTATGGCTTTAGGTGCATTGGCTAAATTTGCAGGTTTGGAGATTGATTTACGCAAGTATTCGGGAAATTATTCACCCAAAAAGGTTACGCCCCGTGATTTACCAAGCGATCAAGAAATTGTGGACGGGTTTTTCAAGATTACTAATAAGCAATGGCGCTATGTTTACGGGTTGATGGCGGTTTATGGGTTGCGAAATCATGAGGTTTTCCACTTGGATTTTGCAACTTTGCCGATCTTGCAGGTGCTTGATGAAACCAAAACAGGAAGACGTAGGGTTTGGGCTTGTTTTCCTGAATGGGTTGATTTATTTGATTTAGCTAATGTGGAGTTACCGCCAATTACAGGCAAAACTAACAGTGATTTGGGTAGCAAGGTGAGTAGATATTTCAAGAGTGCGGGTGTGGTTACGCCCTACACTTTGCGCCATTGTTGGGCGGTGCGGACTCTTGAGTTTGGCTTGCCTGTTGAGTTGGCGGCGATGCAAATGGGGCACAGCGTACAGGTGCATACGGAGATTTACCATCATTGGATTAGCGATCGCCACCATCAACGGGCTTACGATGCGATCATGTCGCGTGTGGATCGCCCTCAAGCACCAATGCGATCGCCCGAACATTCCACAGGTAGTTAGGTTTTGCGGAGGTAGGATTTTTAAATCGGTAATGCGTCCCTTTTTGTAAAATACCTTGCTTGCGTAGTTCTCTGAGTTGTCTTTCAGTTAGCCCAAGCTCATTGGCGGCGGGTTTAGTTTCGTACCAAGATTTGTTCATACTGTCACCTCTTCAGGCTTCACAATTTGGCTAGTACCTTCAATCCAGTTTTTGTTTCTTACCTCTAACTGCCCATCCTCTCTGATATCAATGATTTCAACTCTTTGTCCAGAGAAAAAGCCACTCTTCAGCGAGACAGTTTTCCCCACTTCAAGTTTTTTTGATTTTTGCTGTGAGCAATTATTAGTTATTTGTAAATTTGGTTCAGTTGGTTCAGTTGGTTCAGAAATGACGTGGTTGTCAGCTTTTTTTGATTCAGCCCAAAAGCAATTTGGTTCAGGATTTAATTTTGGTTCAGCCAAAATTGCTTCAAAAAGTGTGCTTATTGACATTGAAGTATTGCGACTTTCTTGGGAATGGCGTAGGAATTCCTTTAAATCTGTGGCTATCAATACTTTTGCTTCTGCAATTTTGCCATTCTCAATAAGAGCGCAAGCCTGAAATAAATTTTCAGTGGGATAACTACCTTCATGTCTATAGGCAAGGGCAAGAGATCTGATACTTTCTTTCAGCAAAATAATTTTGTCTCCTGAACCAAAATTATTTTCTGAACCAAAATAATTTGCTTCAGGATTTGGTTCAGTCATTGAAACCCTTTCTGTATCTATACTTTTTTCTTCTCCTGAACCAAATGAACCAAAATTAGGAGATATTACAAAATTTATAGATTGAATACCGATAGCAAAGAAACCATGCTCGGTTTTTTCGCTGAAACGCACTTTAGGAAAGATTTTGGTTAAGCTTTGCCGCATCAGCCTAGCCGCTTTAACCCAAGGATCGAAGCGGCTGCCTTCATCCAGCCATTGATATTTTTTGTTACCTTTCTCGGTTATCTCAACCTCTAAAATTCCTTGCTCTTGATACCAAGAGGTGAGGCTATCAAATAGATCGCCTAATTTAATGCGACCGTTGCCTTGCTCTAACTTAATGTCTGATGCCCATCTAATCAGATGACAGCTAGACTCTTTGGCTTCTTGGATTGCTCCCGCTAGGGGTTTATAGTCGATGCCATTAGACATGAGTTTGACCAATGCATCTAGCAAACGGTTGAGTAATGCGGGGCATACGTGATTTTGGAGAAAGGCTGGATCGTTTTTAAAGCGCGGATCGGCTGGTAATTCGTCGGGGGATTGTGGGGAACTGGTAAATGTTTTGCTAAATTTGACGATCGCATAGCGTGACTCGATCGCTTTTTGAGCGCCCACGATTGAGGGTGCTTCGTTGCAGTTCAACAGCACGATACAAGAGGGTTTGATGCTGTAGTCGTCTTGGCTTTTGCGTTCGATATCGATCGGATCGCCTGTCAAGACGTTTTTGAGGGATTGCAAACTGTCAAGGCTTAAACGCGAGTGGTTCTCTGATGCCCAATTGATGCGGCTATGTTCGAGTTTTGAAAGTGGGAATTTTTTCCCCTCGTCGTATTGCTGGAAATCGCGCAACGAGCAACCCGTTATCCCCCGTGAAAAGATTTCGGCAATTGCCTCTCTGAGCGTGTCTTTACCATTTGAGCCGTCGCCTTGAAGCAACAAACCACGCAAGCGATCGGGCATGACTTTGCGGACGCTCGCCAAGTCCAAACAGGCGGCAATGGTTTTTAGAAATACGTCTCTTTGGGCTTCATCAAGGGCAATTAATAGGCGATCGCAGGGTTCGGGATCGGCTTTTGGGTCATATTTGACCTTGGAGCAGTAGGTATAAACTAACTCTGGGTGATGCTTTCTGATCGTCCAGCTTGGGGTTTTACCTTGCCATTCGATAGTTAAAACCCCATTGGCAAGATTTAAACCCGTGGGATTTACGCTTAACGGATCTACCCCAAAATTAACTTTGACCCATTTAAGGACAGCATTAACGCTTTGCTCGTTGGCATATTTATAAGTGCGCTTGTTGGTGCGCTCATCGTAAACCAAAAATTTATTGCAAAATTCGCTGATGCGGCGCTTTTCGACGGGATCGGGACTTGCTTCGTAATGCGTCCCAGTCCAGTAATGCAAAGTGTCATTAATACAAACCCAACGGCGATCGCTAAATAGTTTTTTCTGGGCGATCTGGTTGAAATGCTCGGCAATGGGCGGCGCGTCGGGGTCATCCCGTTCTAGTTCGATGATTTCTTGCTTTCGATATTCCTCAAAAGTTACGGCTTTGTCTACGAGCAGATCTAATATCTGTCCACCCTTGGCGGCAATGAGGTCATCTAAGCCCTTGGTTTCGTCGTTATGTTCCCAGATTAATAGCTCTGGGACTGCGCCATGCTTGGCAATGAGGCGAGATAGGCGATCTAGTTCGTGTTTTACGACTGGTTTAACGTGCA
>NZ_LIRE01000229.1 GCF_001402795.1 Pseudanabaena sp. 'Roaring Creek' | reverse complement strand
GTTTATGTCCTAGTACAATTAGCGACAGCTATATACTAGTTGGTAGGATTCCAATCATCTCTAAACCCAGACCAACATGGATACGATTCGGCAGCCTCGACCAAAGATTGGTACTTTTGATAAATTACGACAAGCTTCAGAGTTTACCGTGGCGGGAGTTGAAGATTCGATTCCGTTGCGCGTCCTAGTCCAAATCTTTGTATTTATCAGCATTGGAGCTATGGACTCGGTAGCGAGTTCCAACAATAGTATCTGGGCAATACCTCTTAGTGCGATCGCCGCAGTCTGGGCATGGTATGCAAGACGCACACGCAATATCCTTGTGAAATTATTCATTGCGATCGCGATGATTGCCATGCTGGTGATATTTCTCAACGATATCGTCCGCCAAACCGAAGAAACCAGACTATTACTAGCGAGATTATTAATTCAGCTACAGGTTTTACATAGTTTTGACCTACCGCATCGCAAGGATTTAGGATATTCGATTGTGATCGGATTGATCCTGATGGCTCTCGCAGCCACCTTAAGTCAAACGATGATTTTTGCCCTCTGGCTGATGGCATTTTTATTGGTGGGGCTGCCAATTTTATTGCTCGATCACCGATCGCGTTTAGGCGTTAAGACGGTCGGGTTTGAACCAGAAAAAATAGGCGTATCCCTATTACCTCTATCGGGACTACTGGCGATCGTTTTGGTATTGGGCTTGACTATATTTGCATTTTTACCCCGTTTACCAGGATTTCAGTTACGCAACTTCCCCGTAAGTGTAAATTTATCGGTGCAAAGACAAATTCCGAAGGGAGGAATTTTGTCGCGACAGCAGCAACAGCAGCAGGGGAAAAATGGCAATGGTAATGGCAATGGGGGAACTGGCACTGGTGGTACTAGCAATGGTGACTCGGACACATTGCCACCATTGTTTGCCCCCGAAATTGATACGGCTTCCTCTGATGCCAAACAACTAAACAAAAAACGCAAACCCGAATTAATGATGCGCGTGCGATCGCAAGCGGAACTATTTTGGCGAGTGATGGCCTACGACCAATTCACGGGGAAAGGTTGGCGCATTTCCCGCAATGATCCGCAGCAAATTCGCACGGTTAAACGCAATCCGCTTAATTATGAATTCTCGCTGCCAATTCCCACATATATATCAATTGATGCGCCAAAACAATCAATCAAACCACTCGCCAGTCAGGAAGTAGTCCAAACCTATACCATCGTATCGCCAAATTTTCCGAACCTAATCCCTGCAGCCGCAGTGCCCAACCAGATCTTTTTTCCAAGCGAGGAATTGGATATCGACCAAGAAGGAATGCTGCGGGGTCCAGGGGCTTTGCCTGAAGACCTGACCTACACGGTAATCTCCAACGTTGTCGAGCGTAATCCCAAATTATTACGACAATCATCGGGGGAATATCCGCGCTCAATCCGCAATTATTATCTTCAAGTTCCCGCAAATCTATCTCCAAGGGTACAGGAGACTGCGCTGAGTTTCTTGGCAAGTGCTCGTGATGCTCAGGGCAAACCGATCGCTTTAGACAATAACTACGATCGCGTGGTACAGATCGCGCAAAGCCTCAAGCAAAACTATGCCATTAAGCCCCTTGGATTTGACGAATCTAAGGGCGATCTCGTATCGCAATTTGTCGAGGGAGGGGGTGGCGAGGAAAGCCATTTTGTCTCGACTATGGCAATCATGCTGCGATCGCTGGGCATTCCTAGTCGTTATGTAGTTGGCTTTGCCTCAGGAAAGTTCAACCCATTCACGGGGCTTTATGAGGTGCAAAACATTGATACGCAATCAATGGTAGAGGTTTTCTTTCCCCCCTATGGTTGGCTCGCCTTCGATCCCGTCCCCAATCGCCCCATATTTCCTCCATCGATCGAAAATAACCGTACCTTTGGCGCAGTGCAAACCTTTTGGAGTTGGATTGCCCAATTTTTACCGAGTTCTGTTAATAACTTTTTTAATTGGTTATTTGATAGTATCGGCAAATTTGTGGGCGGTGTCATCAATTGGCTAGCCGAGATGGGCTGGATCGGCATTGCCTTTGGTCTGGCGATCGCCTTTGGATTTGGGATCGGTGGTTGGGCTTTATGGCAATTCATAATCTGGTGGTGGCAACGCCAAAGATTGCAGCAAATGCCGATCCCGCAACGTACCTATCGCCAAATGCTCCAATGGCTATCGGAACAAGGCAAACCCAAATCGCCGCACCAAACTCCTCAAGAATATGTGGAAAGTCTTAGCGATCGCCTTTCCGATCGCCAAGCAGCGGCGATCGCCCAAATTACCCAGATCTATCAAGATTGGCGCTACGGCAATCGAGCGATCAGCTATGACGTATCGGCAGAGCTAAAAAGACTGCTCACCCAATTAAAATCAAAGGTGTAATAAGAGCAGCTTCAACTCCGCTCAACTACCGTTGGCTTCGACTCCGCTCAGCCAACGGTACTTTAATTAATAGCAAGTCCCTAAGTAACGTCAGTTCGGGTTAAGCTGGCAAATTTTAAAAGCCCGTTTCAAATTATCCCGAACTCACGTTAAGTATCTGGGCATAATTAAAACCCAAAAAGCTGTAGCGTAGGCGCTGCCTGTGCTACAGCTTTTTGGGTTTTATATCAAGTTAAGAAATGGCGTAGCCATTTCTTAACTTGATATAACAAGACTGGCGGTAACTAAGTAGCTAGACATAAGTAAACTTAAAACCTAGAAGAGCGTACCGCCCGCTACGCGGGCGGTACGCTCTCTGGTTTTGGTTTTTAATTATGCCTAGCTATTTATAAAGACTTGTGATTTTATTACAAAATCTTAGCTGATTCACCGCTTTTGGTAGACTAGACTGCGAATATATTAAATTTTTTATTTTAATCATGAGTGTAGTTATTCAAGTTTTAGAAAGAGCCGACGAAGAACTCCGTTATCCCAGCATTTCCGAGTTACAAAGCGTGCAAAACTTTCTTTCCACTGGTGCTCAAAGAGTGCGGATTGCCACAATCTTGGCAGAAAGCGAAGCCAAAATCGTCAAAAAAGCAACCGAAGAACTATTTAGAATTCATCCCGATTACATTTCCCCTGGTGGCAATGCCTATGGACAAAAGCAACGTAACCAATGTCTGAGAGATTTCACTTGGTACATTCGCCTTACCACCTATGGGGTATTGGCAGGCGATAAAGAACCAATCGAGAAAATTGGCATTATCGGCGTGCGTGAAATGTATAACTCCCTCGGCGTACCTTTAGTTGGCATGGCTGATGCTATTCGCTGCCTCAAAAGTGCTTCTTTAGCTTTGCTCAGCAAAGAAGATGCTTCTACCACCGAACCTTATTTCGATTACATCATTCAAGCAATGTCCTAGAAAAACATCCTAGAAATCCGAGGAAGACGCTATGCGTCTTCCCAAACATGAATTATAAACCCCAAAATACAAGTGGCGGCGCAAAGCGTCGCCACTTGTATTTTGGGGTTTGAGTTTTCCTATATATCGGTCTCTACTCGCGTTATACCAAATTACAAAATGGCTACGCCATTTTGAGCTTAGCTACTTACTTGAATTTGTAATTCTAAAAACTCACGAATCCGCTTAATTTGGAATTCCCTAGCATAATCGAGAACTTGCTCGGAGAAGGGAATAAACTGGGAATTAGTTTCCTGTAAAAGGGTAACTTCCTCTTGAATAGCCAAAATATCCCCCATGCGAGCCAATTGAAGTAACTTCTCTACGGTGCAGTTAGGCGGCAACACCAAGGGGGAACTCGTAACATCAGTTTTAGATTTATAAATATTGGTAAGGGAAGGCTCAGAACTACTGAGATCTTCGTACTTCCATTCCAAATGAAGTAGCGATCGCATGACCTTAAACAGAGCATCAGGATCGATCGGCTTGGCGATAAAATCATTGCAGCCCACCGCAAGACTCAGACTGCGATCTTCGTCAAAGGCACTGGCGGATACCATCACAATAGCTGTCTTCTGAAACATCGGTAACTGTCGGAGTTGCTTTGTCGTTTCATGACCATCAAGTTCGGGCATGACCATATCTAACAAAATCAGATCGGGAGCAAAGCTTTTCGCTTGAACGATACAATCACTACCATCGATCGCTTCGGCAACTAGAAAATCTAGGGGAGTAAGTAAATCGTTCAACACCATACGATTCTCGGTCTTGTCATCGACGATCAAAATTTTGCGCCGAGCGCCATAATAGCCAGAAATCGAGCGGCTATCGACAGCTAAAGAGCGTGAATAATGAGGAACTTCAAACAGTTCAATTTCAAACCAGAAAGTACTTCCTTCATGCAAACGGCTTTCTACATGCAGTTTTCCACCCATCATCTCCACCAATTTTTGGCAAATTGGCAAGCCTAAACCCGTCCCCGAATAGCGTCGGGCGCGATCGCCTACCTGTTGAAAAGGCAAAAAGATATCTGTCAAGGTATCTGGAGCAATGCCAACTCCCGTATCGGCAATCTCAAAGCGAACTTTGTAGTTATTCAAATCAACGGATTGAGCACTCACCGACAGAGATACACTGCCACGATCGGTAAATTTAACGGCATTCCCAAATAAATTAATCAGGACTTGACGCAAGCGCTTTTCGTCACCATACATGGTATTGGGCAAAGCGGTTAGGGGTTGATAGATCAGCTCCACATCCTTAGCCCGTACCTGTAGTTGAAACATATCCGTAATACTTTGCAGTAATTTCGGAAGCTCGAATTCACTGGGATTAAGTTCGAGTTTCTTAGCTTCAATTTTAGAAAGATCGAGAATATCGTTAAGCAGAGTCAACAAATGTTCGCCACTGCGCTGAATGATTTCTAATCCTTCCTGATGTTTATTGGGGTCGTAGCTGCGCTTGAGGATTTGCGCATAGCCCAAAATTCCATTTAATGGAGTCCTTAACTCATGGCTCATATTGGCAAGAAATTCGCTCTTAGCGCGATTTGCCGTATCCGCAATTTCCTTAGCAGATTGCAGTTCTTTTTCGGCATATTTGCGATCGGTAATATCTGTCCCGACGGATAGAATTTCGATTAACTTACCGCGATCGTCATAGATGGGCTTATTTGACCAAGTTACCCACACATGTCGCCCATCTTTACAGATGTTACCATTCTCCTTGAGTTGATATTTTTCAGGCGCACTGCATATTTCCGCAATCATGTGACGAAGATCTTCTCCTGAAATATCCTGAGATGAGACGATGGTATCTAGTATATAGGTGCCGATAATTTCCTCTAATTCATAGCCAAAAAATTTCAAGCCATAATCGTTTAAGAAGCAAATCTTTCCTTGGGTATCCCAACGGAGAATGATACAGTTAGCCGATTCGACCAGATCGCGATATTTCTTTTCACTCTCTTTAATATTCTCTTCGATGAGCTTGCGATCGCTAATATCTTTAAGGGCATAGATCGCAAAAACTTGACCACCAAATTCGATGCTTTCAGAAGAGACTAAGCCCGTAATTTTCCTGCCATCCTTAGTCAGAAACATCGCCTCAAAGTTAGCTACCCGCTTATTTACCTCCAAAACGTCTAACATGCGATCGCGATCTTGCAAATCGACCCACAGATTTAAATCCGTTGGATTTACACCGATCGCCTCTTCTCGACTATAACCAGTGATTTCCGTCCACTTATCATTAACATCAATATGTTTATAGGTATCAGTCGAGAGTAGAGCCATCCCATCGGGACTAGAACGGAATGCCTTGGCAAATTTTTCTTCCGATTCTCTGAGGGCAGCTTCCGTGAGTTCATGTTCGAGAATTTCCTGTTGGAGGGCTTGCGTGCGCTCGTCAACCTTTTGCATCAGTAGATGCGAATATTCCTCTAGTCGATTGTGGGATTTTTTCAATTTGCGACTCATTTGATTAAAGGAACTTGCTAGTATGGCAAGCTCCTTCACCAAACAGGAATATTCAACTTTTTGATCTAGATCGCCTTCGGCGATCGATTGACTAGCAAGGCTCAATTGGGTGATCGGACGGGTAATCCACTTCGCGGCAATAACTCCCAATATTGTGGTCAGCCCTAGAGCCACCATGCATAAAAACATGGTGGAACGTGTATTCTCTTTGATTTGTGACATAAAGTCAGATTCAGGCACCACCACCACGATTTGCCAACTCAGTCCAAAGGTATCGTTGAGTTTACTAACCTGAAGAAAGTACTTTTCTCCATGGAAATAAATAAATGATTGTTGAATTTGATCGTCAATTTGATTGGGATATTCCTTCAAACTTGCAGCAGCAATACGAGTTAATTCATCTTGGCTTTGAATTGCGAGAAGCCGATCGGATTTCCTATCTTTAATAGATATGGCTACATCAGCATTAGAACTTGCCACCAATCTGCCCGATGGTTCCATGATGAAGGTCTGTCCGCGATCGCTAACCTTATTATTCTGTAAGAATTGATTAATTTCCCCCAGTAAAATTGATATGCCTAACACCCCTTGAAATTCGCCATTAGGGGCATAGATCGGTTTTACAGCGGTGATCGCTGGTTCCTCAGTGATCACATCGGTATAGACCTCACTCCAGATATCGCGTTTTGCCTCGATCGCATTCTGATACCAAGAGCGCTCACGCAAATCAAAACCCCGTCGGGCTAAGAGGATAATCTGCGATCGTCCGAGTTCATCGGTCATGGAAGTGATCAGAGAATTCTCCACAGCCAACATATTACGGATGCGTCTTGCTCCTAAGTATTGATCCGCAGTATTTGCCACAAAAATATTGCTAATCTGGGGGAAACTCCGCAATTGTTTCCAAAATTGCATTTGGATTCTTTGTTCCTCATATCCACCCTTAATATTTTCTAAATCAATACTATTGGAATTGAGATTATTGAGAATATAGGGAAGTTCTAAATAGGAATGCAGACGAGTTTTAACTTGTTCGGTAACTTTATTGCGAAGTTGATTGGAAATCTGTTTGACAGCATCATGCCCGTTACGGAACGATAACCACCCAATCAATCCCACGATGCCAAAAGTACTTACTAAAAATGGCACAATAATCAACATACTTAAGGGCAAATGAAAGCCTGTCCTACCCTTACAAACCGTATTGAGGCTATTGTTTACCCCTGAAGCAGTGGTTATCGTCGGAATGGAAGAATGAGGAGGAATCGCTGTCATAGTTGATTGTCCAGTTGATTGACCAGTTGATTGCTCAATTAATTACTTAGTTAATTACCCAGTTAATTACCCAGTTAATTACTCAAAGCCAAGTCTTCTCAATGTTAACTTGCGACTTTGCCAAACTTGGGGTTCTTGAGGAGAAATTTGGATCGCCCGATCGTAGGAAGCGATCGCTTCTTCCAACAGCCCTAACCCACTGAGCGCATTTCCCCGACTATACCAAGCAAAATGATCGTCAGGATTAATTTCCAAGGCGCGGTCATGACTGGCGATCGCCCCTTCATAGAGTTCCAGCTTACTCAACACCAGTCCGCGATTGTTCCATGCATAGTAATCGTCAGGACGTAGTTCGAGAGCTTGATCGTAGCTAGCGATCGCTTCAGTATAGTTTCCCCATTGTTCGAGGGCTTTGGCGCGACTATACCAAATTTGATGATCGTAGGGTTTATATTCGAGGGCGCGATCGTAACTGGCTACCGCTTCACCATAACGTCCAATGCTTTCAAGGGCATAGGCATGACTAAACCAACCCTGTACGTAGTCGGGTTTTAGCGCCAACGCCTTTTCGCAATGCTCGATCGCCTCTTCATATCTACCAAGGACACTACAAACTAAGCCTTTTCCTCCATAGGAATAGTAATAATCGGGCTTATAGGAAAGGGCAATATTGTAGCTATTGATTGCTTCTTCATAGCGTCCTAGCATACTCAAAGAAGTACCAAGGTTATGCCATGCCGCATAAAATTCTTCTTTATAATTAATCGCCTGACGGTAATTTTCTACCGCCTCTTCGTGGTGGCTGCAAAGATCGAGCGCGACAGCACGATTGTACCAAGCCAAATGGTTATCAAGGCGAATCTGCAAAGCCAGATCGCAATTGAGGATCGCTTCTTGACAGCGATTGCCCGCAACTAATAATCCCCCCTGCTCCAACAATAGTTCGACCCTTCGCTCAGAAATCAAGGGCTGAGCGGCAATGAGTTTTTGCAGATCGTCAAATTTGCGATCGCGTTCTTCTTCGGTGATTTGAGCATAGGTTTCATAGCGATCGTCACTTACCCAGCGAAAAGTCTCCTGACGCATCAACTCCATGTCAGTGGGAAACTCAAACACCTCCACATTATCACCCAAAAATTCGGGATGACTATTAACAAAAAATTTGAGGGCAAATAGGGGCAATAAGAATACAAAACAGATGGAGAAACTCTCTTTGAGTTTAGATTGCACTTGGAGAAGATGAGCCAATGGACGAGGAATAGCAGTCAACTTGGCGTTCAATTCGCGATTCTCAGGACGATCGACGTTATTCTCTAAAAACTCTTCGATACCAGTAACAAATAAGAGATTCGCCTCATGTAAATCTGGCTCATTGACAATCATTTCGTAGAAGTCAGGAATTGGACGATCTAGCCTCAATACAAAAATCTTTTGATTGGTGATATCAGTCCTCGTCCTTTTTATAATTTGTTCGCCTTCCGCAGGCGAACAACGAACAAACAGCATTCCAAAATCTTGTTTGTGCCTGAGCAAACCCAGTAGCTGCTTATATTCGGTCTCTGGATTTTTTAGAGCATCTTTGTCCCAAGCGTTTCCAGTGTATTGCATGGCTCTCCCATTTGACTGAATACTAGAACCAATCATACCAAAGTTATAAAATTCTGTTGCGATCGCATCGCTCAGCAATTGCAACATACAACGCAAAAGACGAGTGGTGGCGCGGAGCGCCACCACTCGTCTTTTGCGTTGCGATTTATCCTAACAAACCCAAACATTGCAATAAATTGCTAAGTAAGTGAGCTTAGTTAAATATAAAACCCTAAAACCTGCGGC
>NZ_LIRE01000709.1 GCF_001402795.1 Pseudanabaena sp. 'Roaring Creek' | reverse complement strand
GCCTTTATACAACGGAAAGTTCGCCCACCACGGCTACTCTTTTCAACTCCGCTTAGTTCTTTTTTATCATGGATTCACTGTCGCTTAACTTGTTTTCTGATTCGTTTTCATCCCGCCACTCATCCCTGTAAACGGATAGAGTGCGGGACTTCTCACTCACATTAGTTAAATTAATTTCAAAGGCTTTAGGCATGTGGAACAATCAATTACTTGTTCGTACTTTATCGATCGCAATTCTGACCTTACCACTAGTGAGTACGACCTTTAATGCAGGGGCGATCGCTGAAACCACCTTTGGACAATTAGGGCAAGATGGCAGTCGGGGCAAGGATGGGCGCAATGGGCGCGATGGTCAAGACACCAAAATTATCCTCGATGGCAAACCTGCGGTCTATAATCTCACAGGGATCATGGGAGATGATGCCCAAGATGGTAAAACTGGGCGATCGGCGAGTATGTGTGAGCAGCCCTATCGTCCTGAGTATTCGTTAGTGGGCGCATCGGGTGGTCGTGGCGGCGATGGTGGCAATGGGGGGCGTGGCGGCAATGGTGGAAACGCGACGGTCTTTTATACGGATGCCACCGCCCTTCAGCAGCTAGAAATTCGTAATTCGGGCGGCAAAGGCGGTCGCAATGGACGTAGTGCGTTGGGTGGAAAGGGATGTGAGTGCCAAGAAACGGAATGGCGGATTAAATATTGTGATTGGGAAATTACCCGTCGTCCTTTTAATGACGATAAAGCTGAATGGCAATCCTATTCTAAGGATACGAAGCTATGCTATCGATCAGGCGATGATTACGATCGCCAATCATCGCGAGTATCGGAATATCGTCGCGATGATTGGCTCTATCGGCGCACCTATAAAGGCGTTTCTCGCTCTGACTACTATTCCTGCCGTAGAGGACTTGACGGAGAGAATGGTAATGACGGACGCGATGGCGAGATGGGTAGTTATGGAAAAATTACGCTCGTACCGCGTTTAGATATTCCTGCGGAGGTGATCAGCGATCGCACTCCCTTAGCCGATGCGATCGGGAAGAAAGTCGGTCTGATCAAAAATATTTGGGTCGAGCGCAATGGTTTAACTAAACTGCTGCGAGCTAGTTCTGATGTATCTGATCGCTATACCTATCTCAAAGATACCGCACGACTATTCTATCGATTTGACTGGGCAGCACCAGAAACACCAAAAACATTAGGGATCGATCGCGTGGAGATTGGCGCGATCGCTAATGTCCGCAACGAAGCAGCCGAAATCCAGTATCAATTGCCAGGAACCTTAGAATATCAAGTTCTGCCTGCCAACTCCGCCGACAACCTGCAAGTCGTCAAGATTACAGGAGGCTTTGCCCCCGACCGTGTTAAGTCATTTCAAGTGCAAAGTGTCTCAGGAGTCGGAAACGATAACCAACTAATTTTGAGCGATCGGGGCAATGTGCGCGAATTACTCAAGGATACCCAGATCGAAGTGCAATGCTTTAGCAAACAATCGGCGACGGGAGTAGTGGCAAACGATTATGTCAAACGGCGCAGCATTACTTTCAAAATTCCTCCCAAATTGCAGCCCAGTGATGGTGCGATCGTCAATGGCAATACCTATACCCTCCCCGTTGGCAGATACTGTTCTCCTTGGCTAAAAGCCGATTATAACGTTGGCTATGGCATTGTCATCAATCAAATCACCAAGAGCGGCACAAAATACGATCAAAGCATTGATAAGTCTTTTGTTGTTGGTAAAAATTAAGGAGGTAATACCAAATTAAGAAATGGCGTAGCCATTTCTTAACTTAAAAACCCTTACAGGGTTTGGTTTTTAATTCACAAAAGTGTTGTCACACTTTCGTGAATTGGTATAAGGGTTCTGATTATGTGCTGGATAAGTGCTTGATAAGTGCGTATATAGCTACAGTCACTTGACTTAGTACAAATCAAACCCCAAGAATTGATTGGCGGTGCGAAGCACCGCCAATCAATTCTTGGGGTTTATGTCCTATTAGACTTGGCGACAGCTATAAGTGCTTATGCAAAATAAATTATCAAAACCCGTAAAGTTGCGCCCCGTAGAGGCGCAACTTTACGGGTTTTGGTTTGTAGTAATTATGCCTAGCTACTTATTTGGTTTTTATTACCCCTTCTATGAGATTCTGGTATCAATACAGACCCTGCATAATCTGCAAAAGTGCTTATGAGTTCGATTCGTGTTGTCCTAATTGAAGACCATGACCTGACCCGCATGGGCATGAAGATCGCTTTGCAACAGCAAGGAGAGCTTCTGTTTGTGGGGGAAGCGGCGACGGGTGCAGAAGGCGTTGCCTTAGTAAACAGTCAACAGCCTGATGTGGCGATCGTCGATTTGGGCTTACCTGATATGGATGGTGTTGAGGTAACGCGCCAAATTAAGGCGGCCGCCACCGAAGCAGGTAGAGCCACTAAAGTTTTAATCCTGACCCTTACCGATAGCCAAGAAATCGTATTAGCTGCCTTCGCGGCAGGTGCCGATTCCTATTGCATCAAAGATATTAGCTCGGAAAATCTCGTTCAGGCACTGAAATTAACTGCTGAAGGGAATTCGTGGATCGATCCTGCGATCGCCAGCATTGTTTTGCAACAGGTGCGCCGCCGCGAGGCTACTGTGGAAATTGATGCTGCCGAAGCTGACTACAAACAGGTTCTAGAAGCTACACCCCTGACCGAACGTGAATTAGAGGTGTTATCTGAGATCGTTAATGGTAATAGCAATGCAGAAATTGCCGAACGCCTTTACATCACAGTTGGAACGGTCAAAACCCACGTTCGTAATATTTTAAATAAGCTATGTGCTGACGATCGCACTCAGGCAGCCGTAAGAGCGCTCAGAGCTGGATTGGTCAAGTAAAGCACTACCAGCAATTATCGATCAAACGAACCACAAGGAAATTTTTGAAAGCATTGCGAAGCAATGCTTTCAAAAATTTCCTTGGTTTGGGTTTGAGCGCAAAGCGCTGTAGGATAAGGGCACTGTAAAGCACTGCCCTCATCCTTTAAAAAAATTTATCTAAATTACATCATTAAAGTTTTATATATGGATGTACAGATTTTAAGGTGCATCCATGATCTCTTCGATTTTGCGTGGTATTGCCCAAATATTAAATTTCCTTGCGACTAAGTTGTCCGACTTAGCAAATTTAATATTGCGGCGATCGCCTTCAAGTAAATATCCCCTATTACCTCAGAACGATCCCGAAATCGATCGACGACAGGCTCTGCTCAACCAGTCTAGACAGCTCTATCAATATAACTACACCTATGTCGCCCCCTTGCCGATGGTCGAAAAAGTGCCAACTGGCGAGCAGTTCTCATTGTCTTGGGGCTTATTGGTAGGAAAGGCAGTTATCGAAATTTTATTAAATGATATTGCGAATCCTTTCCTCTTGAGTGAAAAGGGTAAAAATGCCTCTAAAGCTAGGCAACAAGACTTCTCAAAACGTTTACTTGAAGCTGGCGTTGCTCAGTCGAATTCCGCAATAATAGGTCTGCTGTCAGAGATTCCCACCCTATTAGAGACCGAACCCACCAACGTCGAAGGTTCAAACATTAAGGAATATAACGATCTTTTTTGGATTATTTCTTTGCCCAAGATCAGTCAAAATTTTACAACTAATTCCGAGTTTGCAAGGCTCCGCGTCGCTGGATTTAACCCTGTGACGATCCAACGCATCAAGACCTTAGATGCGAAATTTCCTCTCACGGAAGATCAATTTCAAACGGTGTTAGCGGGGGACTCTCTCGCTGAGGCTGGAGCACAAGGTCGCTTGTATCTGGCTGATTATGCAGAGCTAACGGCGATCGCGGGTGGTACTTTTCCTAAGGGAGCGCAAAAGTATATAAATGCACCTTTGGCATTGTTTGCCGTTCCCAAAGGACAGCAGAGTTTGACACCGATCGCCATTCAATTAGGGCAAGACCCCAGTGCTTATCCCATCTTTGTCTGTCAGGCTGATGATGAACCGAACTGGCTTCTAGCTAAAACCGTTGTCCAGATTGCTGATGCCAATTACCACGAACTGATTAGCCATTTAGGTAGAACCCATTTATTTATCGAACCCTTTGCGATCGCGACTAATCGCCAACTTGCCAGCAATCATCCTTTGTACATTCTGCTCAAGCCTCATTTCCAAGGAACTTTAGCGATCAATGATGCCGCTCAATCGGGACTGATTAGTGCTGGTGGAACCGTGGATAGTCTACTAGCGGGAACGATCGCTTCCTCGCGCACCCTGTCGGCACAGTCCGTTGAAAACTATAACTTCAATGAAGCGATGTTGCCTGTAGCCCTGAAAAAGAGGGGAGTGGACGATGTCAATATGCTGCCCGATTATCCCTATCGCGATGATGCTTTATTGGTCTGGGGAGCGATCGCAACTTGGGTCAAAAACTATCTATCCATCTATTATTTCAGCGATACCGATGTCATGAGAGATGTGGAACTGCAAGCATGGGCAAAGGAAATTACCTCGATTGATGGCGGGCGCGTCAAGAGTTTTGGTCAAAATGGTCAGATTCAGACCTTTGATTATTTGGTCGATGCGGTGACATTGCTGATCTTTACCAGCAGCGCCCAACATGCGGCAGTAAACTTCCCTCAAGGCGATTTGATGGACTACACGCCAGCAATTCCGCTAGCAGGCTATACTCCCGCACCAACGGCAACCACTGGTGCAACGGAAGCAGATTTCTTTGCCATGCTACCGCCCATCGACCAAGCTAAGAGTCAATTGACCATGACCTATATTTTGGGCTCTGTTTATTACACGACCCTAGGCGACTATGGTTCAGATTATTTCAACGACGATCGCCTTCAGCAACCCTTACGCGATTTTCAAGATGGGTTAAAAGCGATCGAGTCTACAATTAAGTCGCGCAATGAGACTAGGGCTGCTGATTACAATTACTTAAAACCATCACGGATTCCTCAAAGCATTAATATCTAAGTAGTGCTAAATAGATAAGGATAGGCAGAACGAAGTGCTGCCCATCCTTATCTATTTAACTCCTTCTAGTTAGGCATAATTAATATAGCTAAGCCAAATAAGGGACTTGCTAGTAATTAACGTACCTGTGGCTTCGACTCCGCTCAGCCAACGTTGGCTGAGCGGAGTCGAAGCTAGATAACTGGGTGGGACATTTTTTATCCGCAAGAGCCTAAGTTAAGACATAAAACCCAGAAGAGTGTTGCGGCGCTTCGCGCCGCAACACTCTTCTGGGTTTTGTTTTTTGTCCTAACATAACTGGCTACTGCTATAC
>NZ_LIRE01000228.1 GCF_001402795.1 Pseudanabaena sp. 'Roaring Creek' | reverse complement strand
CAGTCACTTCTTGGGGTTTATGTCCTAGTACAATTGGCGATAGCTATAATACCAATTCACGAGAGTGCGATCGCACTCTCGTGAATTAAAAACTAAAGCCAGTAAGGGTTTTCAAAGCTCAAAATGGCGTAGCCATTTTGAGCTTTGGTATTAGAAACTACGCACATCTTGCGGTAAAAAAGCGCGATCGCTGGGTAACATCGCCACGGGTTCAGTGAGCGTAAATTCTGCTTTCAGAATCCAATCTTTGAGGGTTTTAGCCGCTTCTTCCGATAGATGTAAACTGGCAAGGGGTGCAGTACGCACCGTAGAACCCGCGATCGTGATTTTGCCTGACTTGAGTTGAGCATAGGAAACCGAACCAAAAATCGGACGCACTCGCCGAGGAATAGAGAAGTCTATCACTGGCGCAACCAACTCTTCATCAAGTACTGCGGCTCTAGCAACCACTTCTTCATTAATTACAGGAAGGGGAACAGCCACACCCATCATTAAGGATGCACCATAATTACGAAAGTAGCAACCACGCACCCATTCCGCAGTCATTTGTTTGGCATCGCCAATCAGAGCTAGAGTTGCCGCTGGTCCTATGGGAGTGCGATTCTCTAAGCGCTTTTGTAATGGGAAATGCTGGGTTCCTTCCCATGCCACATAGCCGATGCCCCCGCCCATAAATATGCGCGTGCCAATACCAATTAACTGCAAATCTGGATCGTTCCATAGTGGCGAAATCGCTCCAGGATTGGAATAAACCGCATTCCCCAAACGGGGCTGAAGAGGACCTAGATAGGTATATAGAGTCTCTTCTCCTCCATTAACTCCCACAATAAAATTCTGATAAAGATTACGAGGATTAAATAGATAGAATTGATTGATCGATTCTTTCGTAATCGTGGTTTCAAAATTAGCTCGGGGATAGCAATCATTGGGATGTCCGATCGCTTTAAAGGTCAATGTTTTGCCAGCAATCAGATCGGCGATCGCATGACCACCACCGCGATATTGAGGAGATTCGTCGGTAGGATCGGCTTCTTGGGTTGCTCCTAAATAGATATCGACAGCACCAAACCCCGCGTAGGCAGGTACACCATCAATCCAACAAGTGCGAATCTTAATTGGAGGATCGGTATGCCCCAAATTAAGAATTGCTCCCGATGACTCCATTGGCTCAAATGTACCAGTAACGATCACATCCACCTGTTTAGCAGCTTGAGTAACACCGATATCCAGAACAAGGGATTTGAGTTCGGTAGCAGTGAGTACTTTAGCCTTACCAGCTTTGATTTTGGCGTTAATATCAGCGATCGTTTGGGACATAGGACTTTGCTATATGGCAGTTATCTAGCAATATAACGCTTTACGCTCCATTAAAATCCAATATATTTTTTGAAAGTGCTGCAAAGCAGCACTTTCAAAAAATGGCAATCCTTTAATTCTGCCTAGCTACTTACAAAGACCAGCCATTAATTGATAGATTGCCAGCATGGATGCGATCTAAGGCTCGTTTACCGCCCCATCGTCGAACAATTTTATCGTCATACTCATCAGCTATTTCCATTACGGCTTTTACCGAGGCTTCTAATTCTTTTATGTCACAAGTAGAGCCTACAATCGAATGTTCAAAGAGAATTTCGCTGTCTGGAGAGATCCCAAAAGCCCCAAAAATCATTTTGGCATTTTCTTCCAGCAAATAACGCATTAGTTCTGGTGTTAATACCGCACCAACTACTACATACGATCGCGTATTAATCACAGCATCGTCTTCATCCCAAGGGAAAATCAAAACCTCTACAAGCGCCGATCCCATAAATACGCCTAAGCCTGGAATATCTTGACGTGCACAGGGGCATTTCCCAAATATCTCTTGCATCCAAGTTACTACTTTTTCATAGCAGACTTCTTGAGCAGCAGTTTGAAATTTCAAGTTATTTGCCTCCAAAAGTGTAGAAAACTGTATGAGTTTGGCAATCAATAGTGACAATTAAATTGATCATATAAATTGATCATAGTGATCATAGATTAATCAGACTATACCCATACACAGCGACATTTTCATAGGATTTTAGAAATATAGCAGTAGCCAGTTATGTTATGACAAAAACAAAACCCAGAAGAGTGTTGCGGCGCGATGCACCGCAACACTCTTCTGGGTTTTGTGTCTTAACTTATTTGGCTATAGCTATACTTAACTCTATTTACTCGAACTAAGACAGATCGAAATTTGCGGTGGCTAGACGGCAATTAAATCAATGAAACCAAATAACGTCCGCCCTAGCATCTTGTACATTAACACCTTGTACTATGATGGATAAATCTTAAGAGATACCAAAAATTTGCCTTATTACTTCTTGCGTTTAGGAGGAAACATAGTTGGCTAGTCGCTTTTTATTTACATCTGAATCAGTTACGGAAGGTCATCCCGATAAAATCTGCGATCAAATTTCCGATACGATTCTCGATACCTTATTGGCTCAAGATCCGCGATCGCGTGTCGCTGCCGAGGTTGTGGTAAACACAGGTCTGGTCTTGATCACTGGGGAAATCACAACTAAAGCGCATGTCAATTACGTCGATATTGCTCGTAAAAAAATTGCTGAAATTGGTTATATCAATGCTGACAATGGATTTTCCGCCAATAGCTGCGCGGTGATGGTCGCACTTGACGAACAGTCTCCAGACATTGCCCAAGGCGTAAATGTTGCCCTCGAAGCCCGCACTGGTGAAGAAGAAGACGCAGCTCTGGAAGCGGTTGGAGCTGGCGACCAAGGGATCATGTTTGGGTTTGCTTGCAATGAAACCCCTGAGTTTATGCCCATGCCGATCGCCATTGCTCACCGTTTAGCCCGCCAGTTATCGGTAGTGCGCAAAAATGGCACTCTGTCCTATTTACGTCCCGATGGCAAAACCCAAGTCACGGTGGTTTATGAAGATAATAAACCAGTGGCGATCGACACGATCCTGATTTCTACCCAACATGATGCCGCGATTGACGACATTAGCGATGAAGCTAAGGTACAGGAAAAAATTAAAGCCGATCTCTGGACGCATGTAGTTTTACCAAGCTTTGCCGATACATCGCTCAAACCTAGCGAACAAACTCGCTACTTAGTAAATCCTACAGGCAAGTTTGTGATTGGTGGTCCTCAAGGTGACTCAGGTCTAACTGGTCGCAAAATTATTGTCGATACCTATGGTGGTTATGCACGTCATGGTGGCGGTGCTTTTTCGGGTAAAGATCCGACAAAGGTCGATCGCAGTGCTGCCTATGCCGCACGTCATGCAGCCAAAAATATTGTAGCGGCAGGGCTGGCTAGCAAATGTGAATTACAAATTAGCTATGCGATCGGTGTGGCTCGTCCTACCAGTATGCACATTGATACCTTTGGCACTGGCAAAGTCGATGAAGAGACGTTGCTCCGCCTAGTGAAGGATCATTTTGATTTACGCCCTGCGGCAATTATCAAAAATTTTGATTTACAAAATTTGCCTAGCGATCGCAAGGGACGCTTTTATCAAGATGTGGCTGCTTATGGTCATTTGGGACGCAATGATCTCGATCTGCCATGGGAGCGTCTTGACAAAGTGGAAATCTTGCAAAAGAACGCTTAAGTTTACATAGCAAGAATATATAAAGGGTACTAAGACATAAACCCCACAAATCGACTGGCGGGGCTAAGCGCCGCCAGTCGATTTGTGGGGTTTGATTTGTCCTAAGTTAAAAAATGAGAAATGGCTACGCCATAAAACCCTAAAGATGATTGGCGGCGCTAAGCGCCGCCAATCATCTTCCTCTCTCTCTGAGCATGAGCGAAATCACGACGATCCTGAAGGCTTGGCTTTTAGGAACACTGCTTCAGTTTGTTTGGCGAGGTTGTCCCATGCAAATCTTTCTTTGAGTTCAGCCTGAGCATTATTTGCTAGGGTATTTGCATAGTCTGGATTTCGCAAAATTTCAATGATTCCGTCAGCGACAGAATTAGCATCATTGACCCTTGTGACTATGCCTGTAATTTGATGGCGGACAACTTCAGGTAAACCACCCGTATCGGAAACTACAAGGGGGATTTTGGCGGCAAAACTCTCAAGGGCAACGATCCCAAATGGCTCGTAGAGACTGGGGAAAACGGCGCAATCGGCAACTTTCTGGAATTCCCAAAAATCTTCATCTGCCATAAACCCAGTGAATAATACTTTGTGATAAATACCAAGATCCCAAGCTTGACGTTGCAGGAGAATTGAATAGGCATCGCCAGTTCCAATAATTACTAATCGGACTTGGTCATTCATTGCTGCCAGCACCTTAGGCATGGCATTTAGCAAAATATAAATACCCTTCTCATAGGTGATGCGTCCGACAAAATAGACGATCGCTTCTTCTGGTTTGGCATACTTGGATCGGAGTGATGCAAGATCTAACTGGCGATAGGCAGCAATATTTTGCCAACGTTCAACACTCAAACCGTTATACACCACATCTGTCTTTTCGGGCGGGCAATCTAAAGCCCTTTGCAACTCCCCACGCATATATTCGGAACAAACAATGATGCGCTGAGATGCCTTTGTTAAGCGAATTTCTTTGTGATGAATATATCGTTGAGTGTCATTATGAATTCCATTACATCGTCCATATTCGGTAGCATGGATAGTGGTCACAAGGGGAATGGTAAATTCATGATTCAGGGCGATCGCCGCTTCTTCAACTAACCAATCATGGGCATGAATTAAGTCCATAGGATTAAGTGTCAAGAACTCTCTCGCAAAGTCCAACATATGAGCATTCATCTGCCCAACCCATTGAAAAAAGTCTTTGTCTGCTTGAACGGGAACGCGATACACATGAATACCATTAACGATCGCTTCTAAAGGCTCGCCGTCAACTGCGACCGTGATTAAATAAACTTCATGTCCGCGTTTAACGATTTCAGGATATAGCTCTGCTACATGACGAGAGATTCCTCCAATGATGCGTGGTGGAAACTCCCAAGCTAGAGCAAGAATACGCATGATATTTAAGTAATATTTTGATTGATATTGTGATTGATATTGTGATTGATTAAAGCGACAATCAAGTCATAAAAGAGATACATTGCTTTGTTTTCTCCCATAAGCAAAATGTAAAATCTAACTGCGATTTATTTTTGCTTTGCTTACGTTTATCCAACACATAGGCAATGTACTGCAAGTAATAAGGCTTATTTAACTATAGCAACTATCTAGGTAACTAAATAAGTGGGCTTAATTAAATATAAAACCCTAAAAATTGGTATAACACTAGGTATAACGAGGGATATCGATCTTTATGTTTTTGCGCATAGCTGCCAATTACTGCTACGGCAACGTGTTTTGCTTGACCAAGATGAGTGACTCATCTTTTGGGGTTTGATTTGACCAAAGTCAAGTGACTGTAGCTATAAAATGGGAGCGCTATTTAAAAATAGCCATAGACCTTAACTGGCAAGGATTAGAGCGCAAATTCATGGCAAAGCAAAACTTAAGGCTTTATAGCGAAATACTAAGAAATGCCTCAAGATTATGTTACGCTCACTGCATAATTTGTGATACCTTGCATGAAACCGTGTGAATTGTGACAGGAGGCAGTTATGACAGAAAACAAGAATAAAGAAGCATTTGAGCGTGTCACTCAACAAGTTGGAGAGACTTGGACAAAGGTACAGCCGCAATTACAAGCGCTATTACTAAAACTTGTGAAAAGCTTGCTGCCTACACTGCGCAATCTGCAAACCAAGCTTACCCCTTCAAAGGTTACGACAGAAGGACAGCCCGAAACCGCTACCGCTGATATCTCTGGCAATCCTACCCTCAATAAAGTTTTGCAAACAGGACAGGTATGGTCAGCTAAGGCGATCGCTGGGTTAGTCAGTGCCTTAACAAAACTTCAACAAAATCTAGAAGGTCAGGAAAGCACCTCAGATGCCAATGGTGAGGTTGCTGGACTGCTAAATGCCTCTACTGAAGCGGATTCTCCGCTAGTAGCGCAAGTTAAGCAGGAATTTGGCATTGCTTGGAAGTTTGTGAAAGAACAAGTAACTCCCAAAATTTTAGGATTCCTCCAGATTTCCGTGGACAAACTCGATCCGATCGCCACCAATATTTGGCAAAAAGCCTCAGCTAAGGCAGCTTCAACCCCAAGTTTGGTCAATTCTTGGGAAAAACTACAAGAAAATGACGCTTGGAAAAAGACGGTTACGGCTACGGCTCCAATTTGGCGTTCTATGAGTAGTATTGCGGGACAGGTTCCCCTCTCCGATGAAATCAAGCGGATTCTCGATAAGCGTGCTGGTACGATCGCTTTAGTGACCCTATTTTCGCTACTGATCCTTCTCAAACCATCCCATGCCCATAGCCAAAACCTGAAAAAGGTGGCAACTAGCCCGACGGCAATTAGCCAACCTAGCAATAATCCCCAAAAGCAACCAGTTAATAAGGACTTGGTTAAGCCAGAGCGTGGAGATGTACCGCTAACTGCTGAGCAAATTGAGATCGCCAAAATCCAAACCCAAGTTGCTGAAGTTGCCAATCAGTACGGCGAATCATTGCTGGGTTCTGTTCAGACCAACTTTAAGCGCGGACGCTTGATTGTAGCTCTCAATGAGGGATGGTATCAGCTAGAACCAACTCAACAGAGCCAATTGGTAAAGGATCTGCAAATTCGTTCGCAATCACTCAATTTCAAGAAATTATTTGTCGCTGATGCCGAAAATCATCTGATTGCCCGTACACCTGTTACTGGCAATGAGGTTGTCATTCTGAGACAGTAATTTCAAACGTCTCATTAAATCTCATGGCAGAAGCAAAGGATCAACGACATCCGCAGTACACCAAGGATCGGCAAATTGTTAACGAATTGCTGGCGCAATCACGTCAGAGCAATCGTGACTATGCCGATCTTGGTCGTCTGATCGTCCGCTATAAGGGATTTGTCGGAGCAAGGGACATTCAAACCGATCTATTAAAGATCTTGAATAATTGGCAATTAACTGAGGAAGAATTATTTGTAAAAACCAGAGCAATTCATGCGGTGGGGAAGGTTTATATGGCGCAGGATGAAGGACAGGATGACTGGGCATAGAAAATTAATGTATAGCTACAGTCACTTGA
>NZ_LIRE01000751.1 GCF_001402795.1 Pseudanabaena sp. 'Roaring Creek' | reverse complement strand
TCAATTCTTGGGGTTTGATTTGTCCTCATTCAAGTGACTGTAGCTATAAAACCTAGCAGGGAGGATGAAGAAACTGTTGCACCACTTCGGCTAGTTTTTTGAGCTTAACGGGTTTGCTCAGATAGTCATTGGCTCCTGCCGCTAAACATCTTTCGCGATCGCCAACCATCGCTAAAGCTGTAACCGCAATAATTGGCGCATTAGTCAATTGATGCTGGCGAATATATTCGATCGCCTTAAGCCCATCCATCTCTGGCATTTGGATATCCATCAGCACCAAGTCGGGATGTTCGGATTGCACGAGATCGATCGCTGTTTGTCCATCTTTCGCAACAATGACGCGGTAACCATTGGCTGATAGGTAACTAGAGAAGGTAATAATATTTGCTTCATTATCTTCAGCGATGAGAATTAGAGGATGCTCCAGTTGACTATCCTTAGTGTCGGGTTCGGGAACAAAGTTCGAGGGAAAGGAATTACTGTGTTTTAACGAGAGTGAAGAATCCTGCTCGTTATAAGGGAGTTCGATCGTAAAGCAACTACCTACACCAAAGTCGCTCGTGGCATAGACCTGCCCACCATGCATTTCTACAATCCTTTTTACCAAGGCTAATCCTAAGCCCGTACCCTCATATTGACGATTGAGCGCACTATCCACTTGAATAAAGGGTTGAAACAAGGTTTGTAGCGCGTCAGGGGCAATTCCGATCCCCGTATCGATGACCGCAAATCTCACCCAATGCGTAACATCTTGTAAATTGGAATCACTAACTTTGTGCAAAGTGACTTCGAGAACGACACTGCCATTCTCTAGGGTAAACTTGACCGCATTATTGAGCAGATTGATTAACACTTGACGAATGCGGCGTTCGTCGATCTTCAAGTCAGGTAGAGACTTTTCTATCTGAATATGTAGTTGAATGTTCTTTTGGAGAGCCTGCTGCATGACAAACATCAAGCTCGATTGGCTGAGTTGTTCGATATTTGTAAGAGAGCGGTCTAAGGTCACTTTTCCTGCTTCAATTTTAGCGAGATCGAGGATATCGTTAATTAGATCCAATAGATGGTTGCCACTGCGTTCTACAGTCAGCAAGACTTGCTTTTGCTTCGCATTTAATACCCCAAAAACTTCTTCTTGGAGCCCTTCGGTAATGCCCAGAATCGCATTGAGAGGTGTGCGCAGTTCGTGGCTCATATTGGCGAGGAATTCATCTTTAAGTCGAGTTGCCCGCTCTAATTCTTGGTTTGACAGCGCAAGTTTGCGATTAGTGGCTGTGAGCTGCTGCTGGGCTTGTTGCCGATCGCTTAATTCTTGTTGCACCCTTGTAAATAGGCTAGCCTGTTGAATCGCGATCGCTAATTGATTGGCAATTTGCTGCAATAGCTGTGCTTCTGAATCTTGCCAAACTCGTTTTTCGGCACAAGCATGAACGACTAAAACACCCCAAAGTTTATTGTTAGCTAGGGGTGAAATCCAGCGCGATCTTTCAAGATTACCTAAATCTTGGAGGATCGGCGCAACAATTTTTGACTTGATTTGCCCCTCAATAGAATAGGGAATTAAGCAATCTGTCCAGACATCCACCATGACATCAGGCACGATCCGCGGTTTACCCTGCCAATAGTAATCGAGGATTGCTGGCGACCAAAGCTCATTTTCCCAACGGAGGGATTTAAGCGATGTAAACTCTGGAGATACGGTCTCTTCAACAATTTGACTATCCCCATAGGAAAAGAGCCGAAACACGATAACGCGATCGCAATTGAGTACCTCTTTGACCTGACGGGTTACGGTGGAGAGAATCGCATTAATATCTAAGGATTCGCGAATCTTTTGGGTGATTGCGGCGATCGTTTGCTGTTGCCGTAATTGTTGGGAGATCGCCACTTCCGCTTTTTGCCGAATCAATAACTCAGACTGCGCCTGCTGGTATAAATTCGCTTGATAGATGGCAATCCCTAACTGATTGGCAATTTGCTGGCTGAGTTCGATCTCAAAGTTTTGCCAGTGACGAGGGGAGGAGCATTGATGGATACATAGTAAACCCCACAAATTCTCACCACAAAGGAGGGGAATAACCAGATTTGCTCTCACCTGAAACTGCTCGAGGATAGCGATATGGCATTTTTCTAAGTCTGTTTGATAAATATCATCAACGATACGACATCGACCTTGGCTATAGGAAAAGGCATAATTGTCTCCAAAGCAATAGTCTTGCAATCTGATGGCTAATACCGAAGAAAATCTTTCTACCGTTGATTCGGCAACAAATTCACCATCGGTATAATTAGCAGCCGCATCAAGCTGGAAAATACCCACTCGATCCGCTTGGAGTATTTGTCGAATTTCGTGACAAGCTGTATCAAAAATTACTTGTAAATTTAGCGATTGACGAATCCGTTGGGTGATTTTGCGGAGAATAGCTTCTTGGGAAGCCTTCTGTTGAAACCGATCGCGACTCTCTTGGAGGTCTGATTCTATTTGTTTACGATCTCTAATGTCCCGAAAAATCCCCTGAAGGATAGGCTCGCCTTGGATATCAATTACGGAAGCAGACACATCAAAGGGAATTAACTGACCATTTTTTGTGATAAAGATGATGTCATAAACCTGTATTTTTTGCTGGTGGGCAAGACTCTCAAACTCAGTTTTTAGGCGGGGCAGTTCTTCCTGTGGATGCAATTGGGTAAAATGCATGGAGGTTAATTCAGCGCGGCTGTAGCCCAGTATCTGTTCGGCTTGCATATTAACTTCTAAAATATTGCCCTGTAAATCCGCTAGCATAATCGCATCGCTGGCTCCATTCATAAGCGCCCAATAGCGAGTTTCTCTCTCGAGTATTCTTGCTTCTAGTTGATCGTTGAGGCTTTCTAGTTCTAGCTCGGTCTGTTTGAGGCTGGTGATATCCTGTATTGTGCCTTGAGATAATTTCGGGGAGCCATCTTCCGCATAAATGGTTTCGCCTTGATTTTGAATATATTTAATCCGACCATCGGGTAAAAGAAGTCGATGGACTATGTTATAAGAAAGGCGATCGCGTACCGATTGCTGATAGGCTGTATGCACCATCTCCCGATCCTCGGGATGAACAATGTTTAAAAATGTCTCATAGGATGCGCTAAACTGCTGGGAATCAATCTCGGATATGTTAAAGATTTCGTCAGACCAATAGAGAACTTCGTTCGTTAAGTTAAGTTCCCAATTACCAATCTTGGCAATGCGCTGAGCTTCTCGAAATAGTGTCTCGGTATGTTTTAATTCCCGCTCCGCTTTTTTGCGATCGCTAATATCGCGGACTAGTAATAGTACTTCATTCTCATGATACGGAACGACGCGGACTTCTTCAATGTGATCGATTTCGGCGGTGGAAAAATCCTGTTCGTAAATTTGTAATGATTGGGTTTGCAAGGCAAGTTCGATATATTCCATCCGTCTTTGAGATAACTCAGGCGGCATGGTTTCTGAAACATGGACTCCTTTCATATCTGGCAAATGCCCGACGATCCGATGTTGATTGGGAATGCTGACAAATTCCAAGTAAATGCCCGAACGATCGATGCGCATAAACAGATCGGGAATGGCTTTAATTAAGGCTCGATGATGGGCTTCACTGATCTTTAAATTTATTTCGGCATTTTTGCGATCGCTAATATCGGCAATCATCCCGATTAACCTTTTGGCATCGCCGCGATCGTCAAATAGCCATTGGTTGCGATCTTCGACCCAAATATAATGTCCCTCTTGATGCTTCAATCGATACTGACAAAAGAAGGGTGTTTGATTAGTACGGCATATTTCCACGGTCTGAAAAAAATGATTGCGATCCTCAGGGTGGATCGCGGACAACAAATCCGATAGATTTTGGGGGGATTCGGAAACTGTAAACCCTAAAACCCTTGCAATATTTGCACCCCAGATCAGAGACTTGCTGCTCAGATCGTACTCATAGAGCATTTGTCCGCTAGCTTTCTCCGCCGCTTCGTAGCGATAATACCATTCGGTCAGTTCGGCTAACTGTTGTTGAATTAGAGCTTCCGATCTCTGCCGTTCCTTCAGCTCTTTTTGGGCTTGTTCCTTGGCACATGATTGCTGAATGGCGATCGCTAGATGTATGGCAATATTCCGTAAAAGGCTAGCATCTTCAGGCTGCCAATCCCGATGATCCCGACATTGATGTCCGATCAATAGCCCCCAGAGATTGCCCGATACTTGAAGGGGAATGACAATATTTGCTTTAACTTGATATTGCTCTAGGATTTCGATATGGCAAGGTGCATAGCCAGCATTGTAAATATTGTTGACGACGATCGGTCGATCGTGGTCATAACGTTGCTTCGCTTGCGACTGAAAACAGGAATCTTGAATGTGATTTCCTAAAGAAATGACAAAGGGACTCTCGACGGATTCGGCAATAATCAGCCCGCTCCAGTCGGGTTGAAACTGATAGACCACAACGCGATCGCATTGCAAGAAACTACGTACTTCTACGACGCAGCGATCTAAAACCTCTTGCAAGTTGAAGGAGAGGCGGATGTAATCGGCGATCTGGGCTATCAGTTGCTCTCTGGCGATGTTTTTTGCGGTTAACTCGGCAATATATTGCTGCTGGTTCTGTTGTTGCAGGAACCGCTGTAAGCTTTCGGTGGTAACGATCCCTACGGGACGATCCCGAGCGTCCAAGATCGGCAGATGGCGAATGGGATGCTGCTGGAAGAGTTGAACCGCTAGGGATATATCGCGAAAATCAGCTTCGTATAGGGTCACGAGGGGACTAGTCATGACCTCATGGATCTGTAAGCGTGTGAAATCAGCCTGTTGAAAGCTGAGCCGCATCACATCCCGCTCGGTTAAAATGCCGATCGCTCTGCCATCTTCGGCGATCGCGAGGACGTAGCTAGAGGGTGACTCTAAAGGGTAATCGTTATGACGATCATTATGGCGAGCTCTAGGGGAGGAGAGCGCAGACGCATCAACCCCACCCCCTAGCATTTGGGCGATCGCTTCCATAACCTTAGTATGGGAAGCAACTACCACAGGAGGGCGGATGATTGCCGAACTTAATTCGGATGCGTTGGGGTTAGCTACGCTCAAGCCAGAATACCTGCCATTAAATTTTTAACAAAAAACAAAAATATATCTAAAAATCATAAAACAATCGATTTTTGTATTGCTAGTCCTTATTTTATATTCCCCCATTTATATAGCAGCCCTAAATCATTTGTAGATTTTTAGGTTTGTGGAAGCGTCTCCTTTTTGGGGACATCCGCAAACCATTTAGGATTGCTATATAAGGCTAGATGATGCATTAATCGTATTCTTTGATTTAATAATTATTCCCCTATTTTTCAAGTTTCTGTCATCAGAGTTATAACCCTTTTATCATAACTATCCGTAGTAACAAGATATCCCAATAATCAATAAATCTTCCTTACATTTTATACATTCTGACAATTCCTTCAAAGTGTTGTCGGATGTCTAATATTTTAGTTGAAAATTTATACTTAATCTACACTTAAAATTTAGTATCGCTCGCCTAAAAGTCGATCAATTCCAATACTTTCAAGAATGAAGCCTCTTCTTTACAGCAATTTTCGATTAAAAAAACACAAAATTCTTAAAAGTTTTACAAAGCAATACTTTCAAAATTTTTTCTTGATTTGGATTTAAGAGTAAAGCACTATGAGAGGTGCATTGAATATCGATTATCTTTAGATTTTTGAATTTGCGAAGAACTTAATTTCGGGGAATTTTTATTTCTAGCTGATGGCTATTTTAATTAAAATTTTAATTAAAATTTTAATTAAAATCTAGGATCTTGATTTAAATATGAAATGACCTCCACCTTATCGATTAATCTCGAATTAATAGCAATTTAAGCGATGGTTGTGGACATATTTAAAAACAAAATAGGCGCGCAGTAAAATGATTTATATCCATTATTTTAATGAATATAAAATAACTTGCGTGAATATTTCATCCTTTTGTGTAATTTGCGAAAATGATATATAGCAACGTAAGGTTTGCTTAGGAGATCAAAGCCAAAGAATTGAGTGGCTGCGCAAAGCGCAGCCACTCAATTCTTTGGCTTTGATCTCGTAGTACATTTGGCAATAGCTGGCGATCGCTATCTATAGCGATCGCACTTGAAAAATATAGTTGTCCCCGCTTGAATTACTTAGGGACTTGCTAGTAATTAAAGTACCGTTGGCTGAGCGGAGTCGAAGCCAACGTTATACCAACTTACGAAAGTGTGACAAAACTATACAAAGATCAGCGATCGCTCACCCGCGATGACTTGACCAATGCGATTCGCGGTAAAACCCTGTGCTTGGAAATAGGCGATCGCCGCATCCGCTTTAGCTGGATCGACGATGACTGCCATGCCAATACCCATATTAAACGTATTGAACATATCTAGTTCTGGCACTTCTCCTTGCGCTTGTAACCATTGAAAAATGGGGGGAATTTGCCAACTATGACGCAGAATCTCCACTGATTGACCATCCCCAAGGCATCGAGGTAAGTTTTCAGGTAAACCTCCACCCGTAATATGTGCCAGTCCATGAATCCCCAGATCGGCTTTCAAGGCTGCTAAGACAGGTTTGACATAAATCTGCGTTGGCGTGAGAAAAATTTCCGCTAAGGTCAAGTCTTGAGTTTCAGGAGAAATTGGATTGTCAAGGCGATCGCTCCAGTTATAACCCTTGGTTTCGATAATTTTGCGGACAAGGCTATAGCCATTGCTATGGATGCCCGAACTCGCCAACCCGATCGCCACATCACCAATATTTACCTGTGTGCCGTTCAGCATTTCCGACTTTTCGGCGATCGCGACACAAAAGCCCGCCGCATCATATTCACCGACACCATAAAATCCTGGCATCTCAGCAGTTTCGCCACCCAACAAAGCACAACCTGCCATTTGGCAGCCATCGGCGATACCTTTGACAACTTCCGCAAGCTGATCGGGTTCTAACTTACCCGTAGCCAAATAGTCTAGGAAAAATAACGGCTCGGCTCCTGAGGTCAGCACATCATTGACACACATAGCGACCAGATCAATCCCGATCGTGTCGTGTTTATTTGCCGATTGAGCGATTTTGAGCTTTGTGCCCACGCCATCCGTCCCTGAAACGAGAACGGGTTGGCGATAACCCGCAGGTAGTTCAAAACAGCCACCAAATCCACCCAGATCACCCAATACACCGAGACGATGGGTGCGAGCCACTGAATCGCGAATTTTTTCAACGAAGGTACGACCAGCCTCAATGTCTACACCCGCTTGACGATAATCCAAAACCTCTAACTCCCAGTTTCATCACTTTTTACCAAGGCTATCTTTGCTAGCCTTGGTAAATTTAAAAAATATTAATTGCCAGTTTTAATACTTCACAGAGATCCCTTGAAGATCGCCGTGAAAAATAAATACTTACGGCTTGCCCAATTCCTCAGCACGACGAGTTGCAGCAAGCACGGCTTCTATCATAGCGGAACGCAGCCCTGATTTTTCTAACTGGGCGATCGCTGCAATAGTCGTACCTGCGGGACTGGTGACTTGATCCTTGAGCTGAGCGGGATGTAGCTTAGTCTCGGTTAACAATTGCGCCGTACCCAACACAGTTTGCATCGCTAATTCCATCGCGATCGCCCTTGGTAAGCCAGCGGCAACACCACCATCAGCCATAGCTTCCACCATCAAGGCAACATAGGCAGGACCAGAACCAGATAAACCCGTGACCGCATTCATTAGCGATTCGGCAACATCTACAACCTTGCCCACCGCCCCAAAAATTTGTCGCACTGCCTCGATATGCTCTTTTGTCGCCAATGTATTAACAGCGATCGCTGTTACCCCTGCACCTACTTGTGCTGGTGTATTTGGCATTGCGCGGATGATTGACTTAGAAGGGAACATTACCTCCAGTTGAGCCAAGGTCACACCAGCCAAAATTGACACAATACAAGGCGCAGGAGCATTAGCAAGACCGATTGCTGCGGCATTTAAAGACTGAGGCTTAACCGCCAAGAGCAGAATCTCCGCTTCGGCAGCTATTAAATTATTAGGCGTAACTTGCACGCCATATTTTTTTGCGAGTAGATCGCGACGCTCTGGCATCGGATCGCTGACGCAGACATCGGATGGCAGATATATATGACTAGCGACAAGACGAGACAAAATAGCCTCACCCATGACACCGCCACCGATAATACTGAGTTTAGCTTTCAAGAATTCACCAATAAATAACTAACAACTTAATTATTAATCGTTTTACTAAGCGTTATTAATCGGTTTAGTTAATTATTAAGTTAATTATTGATTTAATTATTGGTTTAATTATTGAGCGAAACGACTGACAGGTGCTTCAGCAGACCATGCTGGTGCGGGGGCAGCAGTAGGACGTACTACACGAGGCTGAGGCATAGGAGCGTCGTTTAATACTGAGGACTGTGATGTAACTTGAACGCAAGAAGGTGCAAACAAGAAGATGCTGTCGCCAATACGCTCTTGATGTCCATCAAGGGCATAGGTACCACCAGCTACGAAGTCAACGGCACGTTGAGCTTGATCTGGATCCATCATAGTCAGGTTTAGCACTACGGATTTGCGTTCGCGCAAGGCTTGGATTGCTTGAGGCATTTCTTCAAAGCTGCGAGGTTCCATCACCATGACTTGAGATAGACCATTTGCAGCGCCAGGCATACCAATTACATTGCTCATACTTTCAGTTGTGGCTCTTAAAGCAGTAGGACGTTCGCGAGTGCGGCGAGCTTGGGGCTCTTCAGGTTCTGGGGCGATCGCGCCATTATCTTCTTGATAAATGTCTTGATACTCGCGACTAGAAGCTTCATCATACTCGTATTCGTACTCTTGAGCCTCTGACAAACCAACAAAATCCTTGAGCTTTGTAAAAATTCCCATCGTAATTAACTCCTAGTGTTTGCTCCTCAGTTCGGGCTTTGCAGCCAAAACTTTATTCTTCTAGACTAGATGAGGAGTGCGAATCTAATAAAGTAGCCCTGTTAGTTAGAGACTTACTTTGTCTAGTATTGTTTAATTGTCTTTACTGTCTAAAACAGTATTGACAAAATATTTACTCGCAGACTGTAACCGATAACAGGGAAAAAAGCTAGATATACTGGCTAAATTTTTTAAATACGACAAAACACGACTTTTATTGCACAAAACCTTGATATATATGGGACTAAAGTATTTAGGTAGACATTACATCTATAAAAACTTTCCTTCAACCCTTAACAAGTTTTTAATTATTGTTAAACTTGCACTGAGGTTAAGGGTTTTAGGATCCGAACCTATATTTATTTAGAGTGTCTATGTGAGCCTAAATGATGATAATTATGGGGAATAATATCCCAATAAAAATCTAGCCTACTCAAGAAACTCTCAAAGCTATTTGTGTTAGTCATTGCCAGAAATGAAAAAACATAACTCAAGAATATCTATCTAATCTCTATCCAAACCAGTCAGGAATTTTAGCTTTAGATAGACGCTCTTTATCAAAGATTAATGTGTTCTAGGATACAAAACTAACTGCTATCTAATGTTCTTAGTTACAGCTTTTTTGGAATAACTTTAGTAAGAATTAGCTAACCTCTCAGCGAGATAAATTCCACACTAGCTATCAAAAGCAGACTGCTACTAAGCTAGGAACGCTAAAACTTATAACAGGTTTGTCTCTATATGGCAAGCTTTCGCTAAAAAATGGGTAAGTAACGTCAGTGCGGGTTAAGCAGGCAAATTTTAAGAGTGCAACAATAAAAGCCTTGCTAAGCAGGGCTTTTACTGTTGCACTTTGAGAAAGGGTTTGCATAGCAAACCCTTTCTCAAAGTCCGTTTCAAATTATCCCGCACTCACGTTATATAGCTACAGTCACTTGACTTAGGACAAATTAAACCCCAAGAATTGACTGGCGGTGCTTCGCACCGCCAGTCAATTCTTGGGGTTTATGTCCTAGTACATTTGGCGATAGCTATAAATTAAAAGCCAAACACAGTAAGGGTTTTCAAAGCTCAAAATGGCTATGCCATTTTGAGCTTTGGTATAACCACGCTATAAAGAGCATATTCACTTCCGACAGGAGGCAGTTATGCTTTTTATAGTGATTTTGTTGAGGTTGATTGTTTGATACAGCTATTTACGACGATCGCTTCGCTGCGTAACTACTTAAATACTCATAAATTAAAACAATCATTAGGGCAATCATCGGGACAAATGTCGGTGGGGCTAGTACCAACTATGGGAGCTTTGCACATTGGTCATTTAAGCCTAATCGATCGAGCAAGAACTGAAAATGTCTGCGTAGTTGTGAGTATTTTTGTAAATCCTTTGCAGTTTGGAGCGGGTGAGGATTTTGAAAAGTATCCCCGTACCCTAGAGGGGGATCTCCAGATCTGCGAAACAGCGGGAGTTGACGCAGTTTTTGCTCCAAATATGGAGGAGATGGGAATTATAAATGCCGATTCAAATGCCGATTCAAATGCCAAATCAAATACCAAATTAACGGAGGTAATCCCCCCGTTAGAGATGATGGATGCTATGTGTGGCCGATCGCGGATCGGACATTTTCAGGGGGTAGCTACAATCGTTACCAAGCTCTTGAATATCGTCCAACCCGACCGAGCCTACTTTGGCTGCAAAGATGGGCAACAGTTGGCGATTATTCGGCAATTGGTGAATGATTTGAATATGCCTGTAGAGATTGTGGGTTGTCCGACGGTACGCGAACCTAGCGGGCTAGCCTGTAGCTCTCGCAATCAATACCTATCAGCAAGCGATCGCGTTTTGGCGGTGCATATCTACCAGAGTTTGCTCCAAGCCAGACAGCAATTTTTTCTCTGTTACGATCTTTGCTTGCCGTCTCAAATTATTGGAGCCGCGCAAAATTATTTAAACAAGCTACCTGAGATTAACCTAGAGTATATTGAGTTAGTCGATGCCAAGACGCTACAACCATGTACTCAAATTACGTCCGAATCAGAGTTAATGCTGGCGATCGCGGCTCGAATTGGAAATACACGCTTGATCGATAATATTTTGCTGAGTCATACTATTACACCTCGAAAACCGATCATCGCGATCGATGGACCTGCTGGTGCGGGCAAGTCCACTGTCACTAAGCAGGTAGCAAATAAATTAGGTTTGTTGTTTTTAGATACTGGAGCAATGTATCGTAGCGTTACGCTGGCGGTATTGCGAGAAGGTATCGATTTACGCGATCGCGACAAGGTACAAGAGATTGCTGCCAAATCCAAAATCCAACTCTTTGCCAATCCGATCGCGGGTAAGCCAATGCAGGTTTTACTGAATGGTGAAGATATCACGACGGAAATCCGCACCCCCGAAGTAACGGCAAATGTCTCCTCGATCGCCGCCCAAGCTGGTGTCCGCGAAATTTTGGTCAAGCAACAACAAATGATCGGTCAGACAGGTGGGGTAGTTATGGAAGGTCGTGATATTGGGACCCATGTATTTCCCGATGCCGAAGTCAAGATCTTTCTGACAGCCTCAGCAGGAGAACGGGCTAAACGTCGTCAAGCCGATCTGATTGCCCAAGGTCAGGTAGCACCCGATCTTGCCACCCTCGAACGTGAAATTCAAGAACGCGATCGCAAGGACTCTACCCGCGACCATTCACCACTAGTCAAATCTGAAGATGCAACTTTAGTCAATACTGATGGTCTATCTATAGAAGAAGTGGTCGCAGCCATTGTAAATTTGTATGAACAAAAGGTACAAAACCCATGACCTGCTCTTTCTCTAAATCACCATTATTGGCGAGTTTTAAATCCCCGTTCATTAAATCCTCGCTCACCAAGTTATTGCTCGTCGCCCTTCCCTTGGCGATTAGTAATAGCTCTCTGCCCCCCAGCCAAGCCCAACCTGCTAACTCAGCGCTGACGATCCGTGCTGACGTGCAGGAGGCGAACTCGATTACGGGAATAGTCACGGCAACAGGAAATGTAAAAATGACCTATCCCGCCCGACAGATTGATGCGATCGCCGAGCAAGCACAGTATTTTTCTAAAGAGCAGCGTGTAGTTTTGACGGGAAATGTGGTTGTTACACAGGAAGGTGTCAATAGCATCAAAGCCCAAACCATTACTTACCTAATTGGTGAGGGTAAATTTGTTGCCGTCCCACCAAGTAACCAGCAGGTCGAAACCGTTTATGTCGTCCAAGACCGCGATGCTGTTAATGCCCCCGCAACTTCATCAACGCCTGTAACCCAAATCAAGCCTTCCTTCAAAAAACAGCAAGTTAGTCCTCCTATTTCAACAGTTGCTCCCGAAAAGTTACAACCAAAACCACAGGAAATTTTGCCTGATGGTAAATAGTTGATGTTTGATGACTTGATGTTTAAAGACTTGATGTCTAAAAGCGCAAAAAATGCTTTGTTGTAAATAAGTTCAGTGTTACATTTTCAAACTTCCCAACCAAATTGAGCCAACCAAATTGAGTAATGCAAATCACCCTCGACAACGTTAGTAAAAACTACAATGGCAGGCAAGTCGTTCAGCAAGTGAGCCTCACGGTCAAACAGGGGGAGATTGTCGGACTGCTAGGACCTAATGGTGCTGGCAAAACCACATCGTTTTACATGGCAACTGGGCTAATTCAGCCTGATAGTGGTAGCGTTTGGCTAGATCAACTAGACATTACCCGTTTGCCAATTCACAAGCGGGCAAGGATGGGCATGGCCTATCTCGCACAGGAGGCTACGATTTTTCGGCAGTTAACGGTGCGGGACAATCTCCTGTTGGTGATGGAGCAGACCGCTGTGCCGCAGCAAAAACGCATTCATCGGTTGCGGACTTTGCTAGAAGAATTTCGCTTGACCAAAATTGCTGATACGATGGGAATCCAAGTGTCGGGGGGAGAACGTCGCCGTACCGAAATTGCCAGAGCTTTGGCTGTTGGTGAGGAGGGACCCAAATTTATCCTGTTGGATGAGCCTTTTGCGGGCATCGATCCGATCGCTGTGGGCGAAATTCAGACAATTATCAGCAACTTGCGCGATCGCGATATGGGGGTGTTAATCACCGATCATAATGTGAGGGAAACTCTGTCGATCACCGATCGGGCGTATATCATGCGAGAAGGTGAGGTTTTTGCGGATGGTTCTAGCCGAGAATTGGCTGATGATCCCGACGTTCGCAAGTATTACTTGGGCGAAAAATTTCATTTTTGATGTTCTTCTAGATTCTGCGATCTTGCAACAATAATCGAACCAAAAACCTGTAATCTCGATAAAGGAAATGGCAACCTTACAAACGACTCACTCAAGGAAAAAAGTTACAAACGTGTCGCTAGGATGGCTACCGAAACTTTCGATCATGGATCGCTATTTAACTACCCAAATGCTAACCCCATTTTTATTTGGTGTGGGCGCATTTTCTTCGGTAATTTTAGCGATCGGCTCGCTCTTTGAGCTCATTCGCCTGATTACTGATGCGGGATTAAGTGTTTTAACGGCACTACAGATTTTTGGCTATCAGATCCCAGGATTCATGGTGTACTCTTTCCCCATGTCAATGCTGTTGGCGACATTGCTCTCCTATAGCCGCATGTCTGGGGATGGCGAGACGACGGCTTTACGCAGTTGTGGAGTAAGTGCTTATCGATTGGTTTTGCCTGCGATCGTGCTGAGTCTATTTGTGACGGGCTTGACCTATGTATTTAATGAGGCGATCGTTCCTGCGGCAAACTGGCAATCGCGCAGTACGTTACGAGCTGCCTTAAATCAGGAAAACGTTCAGTTTAAGAGCCAAGATATTTTTTATCAGCAGTATGGGGAAGTGCCTCAGGATGATGGCACAACTAAACAGGGGCTAGTCCGTAGTTTTTATGCCCGTAGCTTTGATGGTAAGGAGATGCGCGGTTTAACGGTTTTAGACTTTTCGCAGGGTCAGCTCCAGCAAATTCTGGCGGCAGAGTCGGCGGTTTGGATCCCCGAACAGAGCGTCTGGAAATTTAGCAAGGGTACGACCTATTTAATTGCTCCCGATGGTAATTACCGCAGTATCCTTCGCTTTGACGATCAGAATTTACGCTTACCTCGCGCTCCACTCGATCTCGCTCAAGAGCAACGCAGTGCGGAGGAGATGAATATTGCCGATATTCGTCGGAATATCGATCTGTTGTCCCAATCGGGAAATACCAAGGAGATCCGCAAGCTAGAGGTCAGGCTGGAACAGAAGTATGCCTTGCCTTTTATCTGTGTAGTATTTGCTCTAGTTGGTGCATCTCTAGGGATGCGTCCGCAACGAACGGGTGCAGCGATCGGATTTGGTTTGAGCGTGTTGATTATTTTTGGTTATTATCTCTTGCTATTTATCTGTGGCGCTCTCGGTCAAGTGGAGTTTCTCTCACCACTCTTGGCGGCATGGTTGCCTAATTTAATCGGCATTGCGGCTGGTATCACGATCCTCATGCGGGTGACATAATCGCGATCGCTTTTAGAGTCTAAGTCTTCAGTTTAATTAACTTGCTAGGGCAAAAGTCCGCACACTAAAAATTTGATTAGATTGTAGGGAAACAATCCAAGACTTAGGAATAGCAACAACATGAATGGACTCACCAAGAGCATTAAATACTTCCAAAATACAGCCTTCTTCTTGATTGTGAGGATGGGTTGCAAAGTCGATTAGTGTGGCAATATCACCTTTTTTAAGTTGATATTCTGGTAGATCGTAGTTTAGACAAACTTGTTGATATAGTTCGAGATTCATGATTTTTTCTCCTTGTATGGTTTCAGGGTAATGAATTGAAACTTCTGATTGATCGCTCTTTGCAGCCAAAACGTAATTACAGATAGTTGGCGATCGCCTAATCCAGTGATTTCGCCAATAACTGGAAAAAATAGCCAATATTCAAAGATGTTTTTTGTTATAGTGAAATAAATCAGGGCTTTAGCTAAACTTAAATATATGCTTACAACCTTTACCGCAAATTATACAAAGATTGACTCAGGTTACATGGGGCAACTCATTGAATGGCAAGAGGTAATAACTGAGGGTGAAACTCTGGAACTTTGTCGTGAATCTTTGCAAGATGCTTTACAGGAAATGATTGCTGCATATAAGCAACAAAATAAGGAGATTCCTTCTAGTAAATCTTTAATCGAGCAGATTCCTGTGGAAGTTTAGTTATGTCACTCACCTTACGCAGAAGTCTAAAAAGGTTTCAGGGATTGCCATTCCAAGTAAGATTGCTGCAAAGCCTTAATATACAATTTGGATTTGAGAGCAAAATGATTGAGCTTAGAATTGAGTTTAAGAACCTCCAATTTCACATATCCCCACAAAGATGCAAAGAAGTGATTGGCTTGACTGTCAACTGTCTTGGTCGGCGATTTCGATAGACTAACATTTTGCTTCAAAGACTTGTGATATTCTTCAACTTTCCAGCGTTTACGGTAGATTGTTGTAATTTGCTTGTAAGTGATTGTTAGGTCGCTAGTGACTAGATAGAGAACACCAATACTGTCATCTTCGTTTACGAAAACTTGCTTAATTAGCGATAAGGGAAACTCAACTCCTTCGAGATAAATTTCTTTCTTGTCGTTTTCTTCTAAATTCACTGCTTCTAATTTCACATACCTGCCTTGGGCTTTGTCTTCTTGTCTCAATGCTATCTTACGATTATCTTTCAAGGGCATGATGAAATCTTTGTTTTGCTCTCCTTTGATGAATCTCATGTTTTCGGATGAAGCAAACCAGTTATCATTGAGGAGATAACGAAACTGGATTTGATTTTTCATCGCCTGGGCTACTAATTCTCGAAAATATTCGTTTTTTCCTTTCTCACTCCTACGGTTTGTTTTTCCTGTTTTTTTATTGACATAATATTCGGTCTTGGTGATTAGCTGATACCCCACTGGTATGGCTATATCTTGATTGCTATACAGGCTTGTCAAAAAGTTGATCCCTTTTACTTGCCGATCTTTACTGTGGTCATAGTGCCAACAGATTTGGGCATTTTCGTCTGTATAGGGTTTCTCCTCGATACTGTCATCTATGATTAGGACTCCTTCTTCACTTTCAATTTTCCGCACATACGGTTTTACTTTTACCCAAAATTCGGCTGATGTTCTTTCTTTGTGTGCCAGCCATTGCGTCACTTCGTCATGATTTATATCTCCCTTCAATAGTTTGGCTAATCCTGTTGCAGTTGTTGCTCCAAAAGAACTAATTAGATAGTCACTATAAAGATCTAACATGTTCATCTTCATGTTTTTATCTTCTTTCCTCATCTTAGCTTGGTTTCGGCAAAGCAATTACTCTCAAACCTACTTCCAGTATACATTCTCAGTCATTTTTTTTGGGCGCTTTCTATCTGCGTAAGGTGAGTTATCAAGTTGCAAACGCTTCTGGACACCGTGAAACGCCTCAGAGAAAGTAAGGGCGATCGCGGCTTCGGTGTCTGGTGCAGGTGCTTGAGAGCGAAATCCGTCACTAGAGGCTCGCCTTTGCGATCGCCCTAGTAGATCGTTAATAAACGCATCAAAGTCTCCATACTGATCGAAGCCATTTTCAGTATTAGTTTCTCTAGAATTAGTTTCTCTAGGGGTTGACGCTTCAGTGTAGTTAGGTTGATTCCAATACTGTCCAAAGCGATCGTACTTCTCTCGCTTCTCTGGATCGGAGAGTACTTCATTCACCTCGTTCAGATCTTTGAACTTTGCCTCCGCATCTTTATCTCCAGGATTGAGGTCGGGATGATGCTTACGGGCAATCTTCCGATATGCTCGTTTGATTTCTTCGGGAGTGGCGGTTTTGCTCACTCCCAAGACGCTGTAATAGTCTTTAAAGTCAGTTTTAGCTGTAGCCATATTTTTTGATAAACCAAGTCTTTACAAATTGGGTCAGTAGGCAATAGCAAGTGAGAATGAAGGCTAGCCAGACAAAGTAAACGGCTGGTAAAGGCACAAACCCTAAACTTGAGGCGATCGGTGAAAAGGGTAAATATATGCCCACAGCCATGACCGTAGCGGTAATCATCAGCATCGGTAAAGAAGCTCGACTCTGGAAGAAAGGAATTTTAGAAGTGCGAATAACATGGACGATGAGCGTTTGCGTCATCAGGCTTTCCACAAACCAACCCGTTTGAAACAGCGCTTGACTGTCTCTAGTCGTTGCTCCAAATACAAACCACATCAAGGCATAGGTCGCATAGTCAAAAATGGAACTGATTGGTCCAATAAAGATCATAAAGCGTTGGATATTATCAATTTTCCATTGCGGGGGCTTAGCTAAGTCTTCGCGATCGACATCATCAAAGGGAATTCCTGTTTGCGAAAAATCATAGAGAAGATTATTGATTAATATCTGGACTGGTTGCATCGGTAAAAAAGGGAGTAAAGCACTCGCACCCAAGACACTAAACATATTGCCAAAATTAGAGCTAGTCCCCATCCTGATATATTTGATGATATTTGCAAAGGTTCGGCGACCTTCTATTACACCAGATTCGAGAATTAACAAATTCTTTTCCAATAAAATGATGTCGGCGGCTTCTTTGGCAATATCCACGGCCGTATCCACGGAAATCCCCACATCAGCTTCTCGCAAAGCGGCGGCATCATTGATGCCATCGCCCATATATCCAATAATATTGCCTTTTTTGCGTAGCACCTGAATAACTTTGGCTTTTTGAGTGGGGGAAAACTTTGCAAAAATAGTTGTGGTTGCAGCGACTTCGGCGAGTTGATCGTCCGCTAAAGCTTCAATATCGCTACCTAATAGAACATTTTGGACTGGCAAACCGACATCTTTGCAGATTTTGCGAGTAATGATTTCATTGTCGCCAGTTAAGATTTTGACATCGACACCAGTGCGTTTGAGAGCTTTAATTGCCTCCGCAGCAGAATCTTTAGGTGGATCGAGAAAGGCAATATTTCCCAATAGAATCAGATCGCTTTCATCATTAATCGCGTAACGATCTTGATCGGGGGGCATGACTTTATAGGCTACGGCAATTACCCGCAATCCATCAGAGTTGAGAGCTTTTTGTAAATCAGAGACCTTAGTACGAGCCGCCTCATCCATTGCCTCAACGCGATCGTGGACTTTAAGTTGAGTACAAACCTTGAGAACTTCCTCCACAGCACCTTTACAAATTAGGACATGTTGTTTGCCGATTTCTTCGATGACAACGGACATCCGCCGCCGCACAAAATCAAAGGGGATTTCATCAAACTTCTGATAGTTTTTCTCAATTTCTAACGATTCCAGTTCTTGATTATGTTCGAGAACGGCAATATCCAATAAATTCTTTAAACCAGTCTGATAGAAGCTATTGAGATAGGCATATTTAAGAACATCAGTACTCTCTTTTCCGTAGGGATCTAAGTGTCTCTGCAAAACGATTTTGTCTTGGGTCAAAGTCCCCGTTTTGTCCGTGCAGAGAATATTCATCGAGCCAAAGTCTTGAATCGCATCAATGTTTTTGACAATTACCTTTTTGTCAGACATCGCGATCGCCCCTTTCGCTAAATTGGCGGTGACAATCACAGGCAACATTTCTGGGGCAAGTCCCACAGCTACCGACAATGCAAAAGTGAATGCTTCAACCCAGTTCTTTTTAAAGATGCCATTAATCATAAAGACTAAGGGAGCCATAACTAGCATAAAGCGCAATAGCAGCATAGTTACGCCATTGACACCTTTATCAAAGCTCGTACGGGGTTTGCTGCCACTAACAGTTTTCGCTAAGGAGGCAAGGTAAGTATGTCCGCCAGTTTCAACGACCACCGCCGTTCCTGAGCCACTGACTACCGCCGTACCCATAAAACAGAGGTTAGCTAGCTCTAAGGGATTTTTTTCATTGCGATCGCTTAGGTCTACATGCTTTTCGGCGGGCAGAGACTCGCCTGTGAGGGTTGACTGACTTAGAAATAGGTCTTTTGCCTCAATCAATCTAACATCGGCAGGAATCATATCCCCTGCGGACAGAAAAATAATATCTCCAGGAACTAGCAGCTTTACTTCAATTTCTTTCCCTTTAGTTATTCCAGTGACTTCTTTGACTGGAGATGCAGGCTTTTTAGTTTTATTCTTACGACTAACCGAGGCTTTGGCACTGACCATTTCTCGCAACTTTTCGGCAGCTTTATTCGATTTGAACTCTTGCGAAAACCGTAATAATCCGCCAAAAAGAACCATTATAAAAATGATTAAAGCAGCGGTTGTACTTCCAGTAAATAGGGATACGATCGCCAAAACAATCAGTAAAAGTGAGAGAGGATTAGTCACTGTTTTTAGCAGTTGGACATACCACGCGGTCTTTTTTTCACGAGCAATCTCGTTCAGACCATATCGATCTAATCTTTGCTTGGCTTCAGTTTCGCTCAGTCCCTCTGATTCAGTTTCAAATAAGTGGAGAACTTCGTTCACATCGCTCTGAGCAATGCTGATCAGTGATGCCGATGCATCCTCCGAGGTGCGAGATTTTAGGCTTTTAGATGAGTTCGTAGTCTGATTTAAAGTCTGCATAAAATTTTCAATTTTTCAGTGTTGCTCAATCGTCAAGATTTGGCAAAGTACTGTTTTGTTTTTGCTGCAATCTGATGATCTGTCATCTTGTCAACTGTCTCGACACCCACGATACGACTATCGAGATTATTCTCTTTAAGACGTTCTTTGAGTTCATCCTTTGCCGTACTTGGACCAAAGATTAGAATAGACTCAGCACTACCAATTGAGTCCATAACCTGGTCATAGTAGACATTTAGACTTCCTGTAAAAGCTCTCTGAAGACTATCATCAGCAGGAACTTGAACTGCTTCATAAGCACCCTTAAGAGGTGAGTCACCAGAACGCCGAGGCTGTTTTTCAACATCCGATATGATCTCTTTTATCGCTTCCCCTTGCTTGGTAATAGATACGATAATAGCCTTCCTATGGTCAATCCACAGCCCTACTTTTGTACTCATCGATTATCTCCTTTACTGAGTTATGAAACACTATCACATGATAAAAATTCTAGCCGCCGACTATTAGTTAGCAATAGAGGCAACAACATAAAAAAGCTATACTCCAGCACATCTCTGGAAAAGCTCATCAGATATCCATTCGATTGTTCCCTTAAAGTTGCGGGCTAGGGTGGGTAGCAACTCAATATAGGCCGCTTGACGAATTAAATGCCCGAGATGACCTTGAACTTCATAGCGATCGAAGAGTTCGGCAACACTCTCATTCAGCCCCAATTTCATGAGCGTTCCTCTCATCTCAATTTCTACGGCGATGGGGGAGTGACCTTCAGATAGTGCTTGGAGATTATGGGCGATCGCGGCTCCTTGCTGATAGGCGACTTGAGCTGTTAAGGGCAAAGGATGCTCCATTACCGCACAATCACCACCTGCAAATACTTCGGGAAAATCAATTAATTCTAAGGTATCAGTAAGCTTCAGTCGTCCCTGTCGATCGCGACCTCCTTCAGGAATCGATAATGTATCGGTGAGAGGGTTTGTGACAATTCCTGCCGTCCAAACGATCGTTGCGGCGGCAAGTTCTTCTTTTTTATCGTTGCGCTTAATCACAATAATATTTGAGCGTACTTCAACTACTTCGGTCTCAAGCATGACTTCTACGGATACCGATCGCTTTTGCAAGGCATCTTCAGCCGTCTGCCGTAAGCGATCGCTATCGCCTTTGAGAATCTTTTTCCCTCGTTGAATGAGTACTACGCGAATATTGGTAATATCGCCACCTAAAGAGTCATACCAATCAGGTAATAAATCCGCTAAAGTTGCGGCTAATTCAACGCCAGTCCGACCTGCACCTAAGATCGCAAAGGTCAATAAAGTCTTTTTTTGCTGTAATTCTTCACTTTGAGTAGCTCGTTGTAAACAATCCCGTAGCTGTTTACCTAAGGCGATCGTATCTTCAATCGTTGCAAACGGGGTAGTATATTCTTTAGCTCCTTTAATACCAAAGTAACTCACCACACCGCCGAGCGATAACACCAGATTACTGTAGGTATAATGCAATCCAGAGGCTAAGTGAACCTGTCGGTGTTGTAGGTCAATCGATTGCACCTCATCTCGAATAAAGGTAATCCCACTCTTATGTAAAAGAGAGTCATAGCGGTGACAAATAAACTGCATATTCATCTCACCACTGAGAACTTCATATAAGAGGGGCTTAAAAATAAAACTCCATTCGCGATCGATGAGAATTGTGGGATTCGTATAATGTAGACGACTCAAATGTAATGCTGTGAATAAGCCCGTAAAGCCTCCACCTAAAATTAAAGTCGGGGGAGTCTTAGGAGCAATTATAGGAGCAATTAATCGTTGAGGAACTTCTGATATTTTGTCTAAGATATTCGACATATTTATTATCTCGTATAGCGTTTTGCAAATGAGCAGCCACCCATTTACAAAACAAAAAACAATCAGAGTAAGGGGTAGAAGTTTTTATTTTGCTTACGGCAAAATAAAAACTTCTATAAGTAGCTAGGCATAATTAAAACCCAGAATCAAAACCTATAGCGCACGCACAGCGTTTGCTACAGGTTTTGGGCTTTATATTTATCTGCTTCTACATGAGACAGGAAATGACCAATAACTGAATGTGGATATGTCATGATTTTATTTCCTTACATTGTGGATATTGTGGTTATGATTTGTTTTGAGAACTGTAAAAGTTTACTGAGATTGATATATCTAATGTGAAATAGTCAACTTATCGCCAGAATGTAGAGTTAGCATCCAAATTCCATCAAACAAAAGATTAATTCCAATTAGAGTGCCAATTAGCCAAGTGGCACTAAGGGGAGAGCTAGACCAAACAAAAATACCGAAAATGATGCCGATGAATCCACTCACAAGCATCCATCCCCAGTTTGGGGAGATCCAGCGCATTTGAAAAGCTAGTGATACCTGAATCATCCCTTGTAGGAAAATCGTAATTCCTAAAACGATCGTGAAAGCAAATGCTCCTTCGAGTGGATTAATCATTACGAAAATCCCAGAAAGGAGATATAAAAAGCCGAGAATCATTTTCCAAGCGATTTTTCCTGCACCTTTAGACTGAAAGGTATAGGCAATTTGAGCAATTCCAGCAAAGATGAAGATCCAACCAAATAGAACGGTGGAAGCTATGGTAGCAAAAAAGGGAAATGCGATCGCAATGAGCCCCAACCCAATCATCACAATAGCGATCGCGGTCATCCATCCAGAGCTAATAACTTGCTCATCAGTATCTTCGTATTCTGTAACGCTCATTTTGATTGATTCTCTCTTGACTAGGCTATTCTAAAAATTGGGTAAAGCTAAAGATGAGGTTTAGGAAAGGCAGAGCTTTGCGCTGCACTTCTTAATATTACGATTCAAATCTATATCACTCCACTTTGAGCTGATTGTCCACAGAATGCACCCCCGCAGCACCCCAAGCAACTCGCTCGGCTTCATCTAGTTCAGTATAGTTCCGAACCTTGCCGTGTAAGGTAACCTTATTTCCAGAGATTTCAACACGGATCTTGTTCGCATCTAAAAGAGCATTACGTTTGAAAGCATCTCTAATATCGTTGTTAATGTCGGTTGCCTTCAATCTGGGCTTGACTGTGATCAGATTAGACACTCCTTTAACACCCAAAAGGTTATACAGGAAGTTTTCAGCAGAACTCTTTAGGTATTGCCACTCGACTTCACCTTCAAGGACGATCCAAGCATCACTAACTGTCACCTTAATGGTTCCTCTCGGAATAGATGTGAACCAGTCGATGTGGTGTGCGGCTGCCGTGGCGATATCTCCATCTGTATGAAGCGAAGAATTTGGCAAATTAACTACGATGTCATCGGCGATCGCCTTTACCCCAGCAACCCGTCTAGTCGCTTGCACGGCTTGCCATTTCTCGTTAGAGCTAGTTGCATAGCCATTGAGTGTCACAGTTCCATCTTTGACTAAGACACCAATGTCTGTAACCTTGATACTCGGCTCATATTTGAGTTCAGCAAGCACATCTGTCTTGAGGTCTATATCAGTTTTTTGGACAGATAGAAGTGTAGTCATTTATTTCTCTTAAAGTGATACAGGATTTCTATACGAGAGCTAGCATCCTACCTCAATGCTTGAGATCGCGTATCAGGGGCGTATACATTGAATAGATTGATTGAAATAACGAATAAATCTTAACAAGGGTTTTGAGTTTTCAAAATGAGTGCTCACTCATTTTGAAAATTGCAATCTCTCTCTATGTAGATATACTGGCGATCGTTGCTTCCAGTTTGATCAATGTTTTTCTACCATTAGTATCTTTAATCTGAATCGCCACAATTTCACTATTTGAGTTCTCCCCAGTTGAGATCTCCTTTGGTGAATCGATTGTATGACCATAGGTCATCTCATCTTTGCCCACTTCGATCGCCAAGTTGTCACCCTTATCTGGGCGATCATAAATTATCGACAACAAAGGTGCATTTTTAATCAATTCTTCATCACCGAGTTCTGAATCAATGATCTCAATCTCAATATGTCGTCCGAGATTATCACCTGAAAACTGATCAAAAAATTTACCCCATTGCTCTTGAGGGATAGATTTGCTTAGGACAATTGTATTCGTCATAGGATTCCTCGCGGTAAAAAACTAGTAAATCAAATAGATTTTATTGCTATGCATTTTTTGCAGCAGCTTCAGCATCTAGTCGAGCCGCGATCGCTGCCAAAGTAGCTTCTTCGGCTTCTTCAATCGTTGCCATTGCCAGAGCGATCGCGGTGGCGGCATAGTCTTCAGCCTTATCAGCCCGATGTTCTAGTTTTTTCACCTTCCGACTAGACTTCCATTCCTCTACATCCGACTTCAATTCAGACTCTTTTTCTTCAAATTGAGCTTTAAGCTTGGCTCGATACTCGTCAAATTCCTGTTTCTTGGAGTTGAGTGTTGCTTTCGCACCGTCAAGCTTAGATTGAATCTCATCTTGAGTTTTTTTCGGCACAGATTTCAGGCTGTCTCTTAGCGATTTTACCCGCTCTTCAACCACCTCCAAATTGTCATGAAGTTTTTTCGTAAAATTGTCAACTGTAGTACTCATGGTATTGTCCTTGTTAATTATTGAATATTGATTGAGTTTTTCTAAATTAGTTTCTAAATTAGAGAGATGCTCAACTAGAATCAAAAGAGCATCATTCTGACAGGTGGTTACTTTCTAAGAATCGTAACCAAACCACTGCACAGATAGCTGGTTATCCACTGTAAGTACGCCCGAAGCAGCCCAAACTGCTCGTTCTGCTTCTTCCAACTCAGCATAGTTACGAACCTTGCCCTTGAGTGTCACCTTACTACCAGCTACCTCGATTTGGATTTTAGTGGCATCGAGCATGGCACTACGCTTGAATGCTGATTGAATATCCGTAGCGACTTCTTTTACCGATAGTCTAGATTTGATCGAGATCTCATTAGAAACGCCTTTAACACCTGACAAGTGATGTAGGAAATGTCCTGCGGCAATCTTGAGATATTGCCAATCCACCTCACCATCTAATGTGATCCAACCATTCCGAACCGTTACTTTTACAGATCCTCTAGGAATAGTCGTAAACCAATCAATGTGATGGATCGCGGCAGCAGCAATGTCTGAATCAGTATTGATAAAGGATTCAGGAAGCTTGATTTCGATATCATCGGCGATCGCCTTTACGCCAACAACTCGTTTAGTTGCCCGAACAGCCTCCCATTTTTCAACAGCATTAGTAGCGTAGCCATTGAGTGTCACAGTTCCATCTTTCACTAAGACCCCGATATCTGTAACCTTTACACTCGGCTCATACTTGAGTTCTGCCAGCACATCAGTCTTTAGATCTGCATCAGTTTTTTTGACAGATAGAAGTGTATTCATTCATTTCTCATAGCGTTGTATAGAATTTGTTTATGAAAACTAGCATCCTCTCTCAATGTTTGAGATCGTGTATCAATAGCGTATAGATTGAATAGATTGATTGAAATAATGAGTAAATCTTTATAAGGATCGCCCATAACCCTACATCTAGCTAAATCATTTCGATTAACATCGGTATATAACGCCAAAGCCTAATATTAAGTGCCTAGGCATAAGTAACCCTAGAATTAGTTATCTATCCCCGAATCACAATAATTTCTCGACCAGCAGGACTAATGACATTCTCAGTAGTCGTCCGATCGCTTAGCGGCGGCAAACCCTTACGGCGATCGAAAATCACCAACCATCCTGTATTCAAACTCAAACCCGACAAATATTTATCTAACTGCTTCAATCCTTCCTTGATTGGATCTGGTCTTTTATCAGCCCAAACTTTCAACTCCATTCCCAAAGTTACCTTACCATATTTCAAACAAATATCCATCCTTCCCGAACCAATGGCATATTCCCTTTCCAACGTGCCACCACCATTCACAACACGGTGCAAAAATGCCATCAATACAATATGAGGCGCAATCTCTGGATAGGGCGTACTTCTAAATAATGGTTCTCCATGCTGTCGCCAGAATAATAAGAACGCTTCCAACAAGCGATCGGGCAAAAATTCACCTTGCTCGCTAAGCCAGATAGGTTGAAGATACCCTATAGAAGCAGTCGTTACATAGGCAAGCACTCTAGGAAGTACTTCCTGATAAATAGGATTAGCGATCGCCAAGCCATTTTCGTTAGTACAAAGCCCTAAATCTAAAACGTAGCGAATATCATCCTGTGGCACATCTGGCAGTTCCTGCCCAGCAAG